>DATDRD010000242.1:0-1687 GCA_035291925.1 Anaerolineales bacterium | reverse complement strand
AACGATCTGAAGATAACAGGAATATATTCGGATAGGTTAACTATGATTATACCACTTATTTCCTAGGTGAAAATCAATTTAGGCTCATTGGGAGTTACCGTGATTCGGCCACATATGGTGGTCAGCCTGCGAACAGGCGATAGCCTTCCAGGTCAAGAAAGATGCGTTGGAAGAGATGCTGCAGGTTGAACAATCCATAGCAACGCCGCTTGAGCACCTTGAGTTTGTTGTTCAGTCCTTCAACAAAGCCGCTGCTTTCCCGGTTGACGAAGTAGTTGATGATTTCCTGCCACCATCGGGCCAAAGTGTTGAGGAAATTATCAAAACAGCGCAACCCGCTTCTGGCGACCCGTTTGATCCAAGCTCGGATTTGGGTTTTGGCGGCTGCCGGGGAGATGTGCTGGTCAAAAATCGTTGTCAGTTGCTGCTGCAATTCATAGGCCAGCTTCAGCTTGGGCGAGTAACGGAAGAGAAGCCTGAGGGTGCGCCTTTCTTCGGCGGTCAAATCAGCGGGCTTCTTTCTCAAGGCCCACAGGCTGCCTTTCAACTGCTTGTAGTCGGTTGCGGGAAGCTCTGCTTTCAGCCTGTTCAGTTCGTGTTTACGCAACTCATCCAGACTGTCTCGGTAAGCCCTGGCGACATGGAAACGATCAATCGCGATACGGACATGGTTCAGTTCTTCCCGCACGGCTTCGGTGAAACCTTCATACATGTCACAACAAACGGTATGGATGCTCTGTTGCAAGCGTTCCGGGATGGAACGCAGGAATTCGATGACGGTATCCTTCTGACGATCTGGCAAAACTGCCAGGATCGCCACGCGACCTTCCGCCAACCGGGCCGTCACTATCACGACAAAGTTGCGGTGGCCTTTCTTGAGCGCAATCTCATCCAGCCCGATAACGCCCAAGGCTGTATATTGCCACCAATCCACGCTGGCGCTGATCCGCCGCTCCAAGACACCCAACACGCAGTCATAGGCCACACCTTCTTTGATGCTCACGTCTTCCACGGTCGAATTGACCAGTTGCAGCAGTAAATGGTCGTCATACGCCATGCTGTGTGGACTGTTACTCTCACGCCAATCCAGACGCTGCGTCGTCGTCGGGTGACCCTTACACTGCAAACATTGGTAGCGCCGGGGACGATAGCGCAGATAGCTCGGTCGCCCGAAGACCGGCAAGTGGCGGATGATCGTCCATTCATCATATCCATGACGCTTACGAATCTCTCGTCCACACTGACGGCAGATTGTCCCTTCTTTGGTGCTCTCGAGGGTGATGATCAATTCGCCAACTTTGTTGATTTCTGTCTGCAATACCCGCACTTCAGGGATGTCTAAAGGAACCGTGACTTGTGCTCTTTTCATATATCTGATCCACCTGTAAGATGATAATTGTTCGTTATTCTACCCCCACATGTGGGGGGTACCACGGCGATTCCCAATGAGCCTAATTGTCATTGCCTTTCCACCTAAAACGTGATATAAATACGCCGCCCAATAAGGAGCCGCCCCCATCGTCTAGGGGACTAGGACGTAGCCCTTTCAAGGCTAAGACCAGAGTTCGAATCTCTGTGGGGGCACAAGAAAAACCGCTGGGATTCCTGGCGGTTTTATTATTTCCTTGCCATAGCACATTATCACTGCACCCGGTCCCGATCAGGTCGAAATATTTGGATTATCACT
>DATDRD010000241.1:0-7367 GCA_035291925.1 Anaerolineales bacterium | reverse complement strand
GGGCGGGTTGTTCGCGGGCATACTTGTCTTCTGGAAAGGCCTGGGCATTACAAATCTCACAGATCTGGTACCGTGGGGTTTGTGGATCACGATTGACCTTTCATCCATTGCATTGGCTGCGGGCGCATTCAGTCTGTGCGCAGGGGTCTATCTGTTCGGCCTGAAACGCTACCAACCCATCGCGCGCACGGCCACGTTCGTCGGTCTTGTTGGCTACACCATGGCAATGCTCTCGTTGGTCCTTGATATCGGCCGCCCCGATCGCTTCTGGCACGCCATGGTCCACTGGAACACGCACTCGCTGATGTGGGAAGTGACCATGTGTGTGATCCTATACCTCACGGTGCTTGTGTTTGAATCGATGCCGATCTTTGCATCCTTCGAATGGTTCCGCAAGCGCTTTCCGAGGCTCGCCTCCAAGATGGAACACCTGCATCATTACGCACCGATCCTGGCGATCATTGGGCTTGGGCTTTCGAGTCTGCACCAATCATCGCTCGGCGCGATGTATGGTGTGATCAAGGCACGACCCTTCTGGTTCAAGCCTGAGATGTCAGTACTGTTCATGCTCTCCGCGATTGTCGGCGGCATTGCAATGACCCTTTTCGCTTCGATGCTTTCTGCTCGATTGACCAATAAAGCAAAAGTGAACGATGCCCTGGTCGAACGTGTTGCACAATTTGTCGGTTATCTCCTGATCGGATATTTTTACTTCCGCGCCTGGGACGCACTCGCAACAACTTATACGTACGATCCCGGCCGGACCGAAGGCTTGCAACTCATGACCAAAGGCCCCCTCGCCTTCAACTTCTGGTTCGTTGAGATGCTGCTGGGGATGATCGTACCGATGATCCTTCTGTTGTACAGACCCACGCGCCTCAATCACTTCTGGCGCATGACCGCATTATTTCTTGTGGCGGCTGGCGTGGCTACCTTCCGCTGGGATACGAATATCTCGGGTTTGCTGGTTGTGATGCCATACATCCCCGGCCAGGCTATTGCTTACACAAACTATGAACCTTCACTGATAGAATTCCTGACCGGCGGCGCGATCATCGCCTATGGGCTTGCAGCCTTCTCGCTCGGCGTTCGATACCTGCGCGTTGTAGATCATACGTTGATTGAAAAGGAACTCGAGAGGGTTAAAGTGGAAGCGACTGAGCCTGTAACGGCGTGAATTTTGTTTCCCCTGACAAGTAAGGGCATTGCATATCCTGTTCAAGGAAAAAAGTGCAATGCCCTTGCACTTTCCAATCCCACAATTCTTATCCGAAATATGACAACAGGCAGGGGGAATTAAGTCATTCATAACTAACAGGATTTACTCGTGGGGGATAAACTTGTTAATGGAAAAACCCAGGCATTGTTTATGGCCTGTCTCCAAAGGAGCATAATGAAACAACCTGTTGTTATGATCGACGGAAATGAAGCTACCGCGAGTGTAGCCCACCGTCTAAGCGAAATCATTGCCATATACCCGATCACTCCCTCGTCCGGCATGGGAGAGTTCTCCGATGAGTGGTCAGCAAAGGGCAGGAAGAACCTCTGGGGAACCGTTCCCCTGGTGATTGAAATGCAATCCGAAGGCGGCGCGGCGGGCGCGGTGCATGGCGCTCTCCAAACAGGTGCGCTCACGACCACATTCACAGCTTCACAGGGCCTGCTGTTGATGATCCCCAACATGTACAAAATCGCGGGCGAACTCACCAGCACAGTTTTCCACGTGGCCGCGCGCGCCATTGCCGCGCATGCCCTTTCCATTTACGGCGATCATCAGGATGTGATGGCCGTCCGCCAGACGGGCTGGGCATTGTTCGCATCCGGTTCAGTGCAGGAAGCACAGGATTTCGCGGCCATAGCGCAAGCTGCCACCCTCAAGTCACGCGTACCCTTCGTGCACTTCTTCGATGGGTTCCGCACTTCCCACGAAGTTGCCAAGATCTTCCAGCTTACGGATGAAGAACTCCGCTCCCTTCTGGACGATGAACTGATCCGTGCCCATCGAGCGCGTGCCCTCTCGCCGGAACATCCCGTGCTACGCGGTTCCGCGCAGAACCCGGACGTTTACTTCCAGATGCGTGAGACAGTAAATCCATACTACACAGCCACGCCGGGCATTGTCCAGGAAATAATGGACAAATTCGCCAGGATCACCGGTCGTCACTACAACCTTTTTGATTACAGCGGACATCCCGAGGCCGAACGCGTGGTCATTATCATGGGCTCAGGTGGTGAAACAACCGAGGAAAGCGTCAAATATCTGGCAGGTAAAGGTGAGAAAGTTGGAGCCTTACGCGTCCATTTATATCGCCCGTTCTCGGTGGAACACTTCATCAAAGCCCTGCCGAAGAGCGTGAAATTCATCTCCGTGCTCGACCGCACGAAGGAACCCGGCTCATGCGGCGAACCGCTCTATTTGGATGTAGTTACAGCACTTGTCGAAGGCAACCGCACAGGCATCAAAGTTATCGGTGGGCGTTACGGTCTTTCTTCCAAAGAGTTTACTCCCGCAATGGTCAAAGCCACTCTCGATGAATTGAACGAACCTGAACCCAAGAATCACTTCACTGTTGGTATCAACGACGATGTCGCACACACCAGCCTTGATGTGGACACATCCTTCATAATCGAGCCCGAAGATACCGTGCGTTGCGTGTTCTTCGGTCTCGGTGCTGATGGCACGGTCGGCGCGAACAAGAACTCGATCAAGATCATCGGCGAAGAGACCGACAACTTCGCGCAAGGCTATTTCTATTACGACTCGAAGAAGTCCGGCACAGTGACGATATCTCACCTGCGCTTCGGGCCTCAGCCCATCCGCGCGCCGTATCTCATTGAGATGAACCAGGCAACCTTTGTCGCCTGTCATCAATTCAACTTCCTTGAGCGCGTGGATATGCTCAAATATGCCAAGCTGGGCGGTACTTTCCTGCTCAATAGTTTGTATGATCCCGATGAAATTTGGGACCACCTTCCCGTTGAAGTACAGAAAGACATCATCGAGAAGAAACTCAAGTTCTACGTCATCAATGGTTACGAGGTCGCGGAAAAGACCGGCATGGGTGGACGCATGAATACCATCATGCAGACCGCCTTTTTCGCCATCAGTGGAATTTTGCCGCCCGAGTCTGCCATTGCTGAGATCAAACATGCCATTGAAAAGACGTATGGCAAACGCGGCGAAGCCGTGGTGAAAATGAATTTCGACGCGGTGGATGCGACCGTTCAAAATCTATATGAGGTCAAGGTTCCGGCTGAGATCACTTCGAAGATCACGCGCCGGGCTGCGGTCCCGAACGAAGCGCCTGAATTCGTGCGCGATGTGCTTGGGCCCATCATCGGTTTTGACGGCGATACTATTCCAGTGTCGGCATTTCCGGTGGATGGCACCTTCCCGACCGGCACAACGCAATGGGAGAAACGCAACCTTGCATTGGAGATCCCGGTCTGGGAGACTGACCTGTGCATTCAGTGCGGCAAGTGCGTAATGGTATGCCCGCACGCTGTGATACGACACAAAGTGTATGACGAAAAGCTATTGGAGAATGCGCCGGAGACCTTCCAACACATGCCGTCAAAATTCAAGGAGTTTTCGCAGGGCATGGCTTATACAGTGCAAGTTGCACCCGAAGATTGCACCGGCTGTACTTTGTGCGTTGAGGTTTGCCCTGTCAAAGATAAGTCGCAGGTGGGACGCAAAGCCCTCAACATGGTGCCGCAGCCACCCCTGCGCGAACAGGAAGCGAAAAACTGGGATTTCTTCATGTCGATCCCGGATTTGGATCGCAAACTCATCAATCCATCCACAATCAAGAATTCACAGTTGCTGCGACCTTTATTCGAATTTAGCGGCGCATGCGCCGGATGCGGTGAAACGCCGTATGTAAAGCTGGTCTCACAGTTGTTTGGTGACCGCGCCATCGTTGCAAATGCAACAGGTTGTTCTTCCATTTACGGCGGCAACCTCCCCACCACACCCTGGGCTGTGGATGCGAACGGGCGCGGACCTGCATGGTCAAACTCGCTGTTTGAAGACAATGCAGAATTCGGCCTCGGAATGCGGTTGACACTCGACAAACAAAACGAGTATGCAAAAGAACTGGTCACTTCTTTTGAAAAGGAACTGGGGACGGAATTCGTCAATGCGATTCTCAACGCAGACCAATCAGAGGAAGCCGGCATTGATGCTCAACGCGAACGCATCGCTGAATTAAAAAGGAAACTTGCCAGGTCGAGCGACTCACGCGCCAAAGACCTGGTAAGCCTGGCAGATGGTCTCGTCAAGAAATCTGTATGGATCATCGGCGGCGATGGCTGGGCTTACGATATTGGTTATGGCGGTCTCGATCATGTGCTCGCAAGCGGGCGCAACGTCAATGTCCTTGTGCTGGATACGGAGGTATATTCGAATACCGGTGGGCAGGCGAGCAAATCCACGCCGCGCGCGGCAGTGGCCAAGTTCGCGATGGGAGGCAAGGGCTTGCCCAAGAAAGACCTGGGTCTGATCGCGATGTCGTATGGCTATGTCTACATCGCACGCGTTGCGATGGGCGCCAACGATCAACAAACCTTGCGTGCCTTCCTCGAAGCCGAGTCCTACGATGGCCCATCGCTCATCATCGCCTACAGTACATGCATTGCGCATGGTTTTGATATGGCAAAGGGCCTTGAGCAGCAAAAACTTGCAGTACAGTCCGGTCACTGGCCCATGTATCGCTACGACCCGCGTCTTGCCGAGAAGGGACAGAATCCACTTCTGATTGAGTCGAAAGAACCGAGCATCCCCATCTCACAATATGCCTATAACGAAACGCGCTACAAGATGCTCACGCAAATGGATGAGGAGCGCGCTGAACAACTGATGCAGAAAGCCCAACAGGACGCCAAATCCCGTTGGACCTTATATCAGCAAATGGCCGCGATGCATTATGGAAACGGCAATGGGAAAGAGGAATAAGCCATGACGGATCTCTCTACAACTTATCTTGGTCTGAACTTAAAAAACCCTCTCGTGGCCTCAGCCTCTCCCCTCTCAAAGAAGATCGATCGCGCCCGCAAACTTGAAGAAGCTGGCATGTCGGCAATCGTGATGTATTCACTCTTTGAGGAACAGATCGTCCGCGAAAGCCTCGAACTTGATCATTACCTGTCGCGCGGCACTGACTCGTTTGCTGAAGCCCTTACCTATCTACCCGATGGCGGCATGTATGGCATCAGACCCGAAAAATATTTGAATCAATTGGCTGGGCTCAAAAAGGCTTTGACAGTCCCCGTCATAGGAAGTTTGAATGGCGTGTCAACAGGCGGCTGGGTCAGTTACGCGCGCAAGATCCAGGATGCAGGCGCAGACGCGCTTGAGCTTAACATGTATTACATCGCAACTGACGCCGGCATAATGTCGAACGATATTGAAGATATGCAGGTGGAACTCGTGGCAGAGGTGAAGTCCGCCATCTCAATTCCGCTGGCAGTCAAAATCAGCCCGTTCGTAACCTCAATCCCAAACTTTACGAAACGGCTGGTTGAAGCAGGTGCAAACGGGCTTGTATTGTTCAATCGTTTCTATCAACCTGATTTTGATCTGGATGCGCTGGAGATCATCCACACCCTCGATTTGAGCACATCCGCCGATTTGCGATTGCCGCTTCGATGGATCTCCATCCTGTATGGAAAAGTCAATGCAGATTTCGCCCTGACGAGCGGTGTACATACATCCAGGGATGTATTGAAAGCTATGATGGCGGGCGCCAAGGTTGCGATGATTGCATCAGAGTTACTCTGGCATAGCTCTCCGGATCGCGTTACAGAGATTCTTCGTCATATCCAAACCTGGATGGAAGAACACGAGTATGCGTCCATCAAGCAAATGCAGGGCAGCATGAGTCAGAAATCCGTGAAGGAGCCTGCCGCTTTTGAAAGAGCGAATTACATGAAGGTGCTGGGTTCCTTCCGGGATCTACCCTAGCACTTCGGCTGCGCCCCTTCGGGGGCCTCCCAGTGCAAAACAAAAAGGCCCTTGAATCGAGGGCCTTTCACTTTAATCAACGGTGCCAATGGCGGTCAGGATTGAGTAGGGGCAGGAGTTGTCTTGCGCTGGCGGAAGGTGATGCGGGCGCGGGTCAGGTCATAAGGAGACATGTCCATTGCGACACGATCACCCAGCAGAATACGAATATAATGCTTGCGCATTTTACCTGACAGGTATGCCAGCACCTCGTGACCGTTATCGAGTCTCACGCGAAACTGGGTACCCGGCAGGGCTTCAACCACTACACCTTCTGCCCGAATTTTATCTTCTTCTTTCGCCATATACACCTCTTGCTTATTCAGTATCCCTGGTAAACGAGCGTCGTTTAATACGACGGATTGCCTTCTTTTTTTCCATGCGGCGCTGTTCGCTCTTGGAAACGAACCAGCGTTTGCGACGAACCGTACTGAGGACGCCGCTCTTCACGACCTTCTTGCGGAAGCGCTTAAGCAGCGAATCCTGGGATTCGCCATTTCGTAAATTCACAGATGCCAAATGAAGTCACCTCCTTTCCGCATGGAAATTGCCGAGAAAAAAAACCGGCCGATACGCAGACTCGGCCGAGGATGTCATCATAAATAAGAAACGACAAAATGATCGCTGGATCAAACCGTACGCTTCACACTCCTCTTTTGTAAAATCCGGACACAGTCATGCCCATCCACCGAACTGCATGTATCATTATACACGATTCACGCGCGGATGAAAAGATGCCGCGCGTGTAATGTTAAAAGAAAAGCCCCTTGGCAATGACCTACTCTCCCAGGAGGTCGCCCTCCAAGTACCATCGGCGCTGACGGACTTAACTGCCGGGTTCGGGATGTGACCGGGTGTATCCCCGTCGCTCCAATCACCAAGGGACTATTTCACAAATTGTTCCTGAACAGTAACTGAGAATGCTTTTTCTTGCGAAGAGTAATAAGTTCTCCGCACCACGGGATTCAGCCCTCGACCATTAGTACAATTTAGCTCAACATATTACTATGCTTACACTTATTGCCTATATAGCAGGTGGTCTACCTGCGGTCTTACTCCCTTAATGGGATTACAGGGATCTAATCTTGAGGCGAGTTTCCCACTTAGATGCTTTCAGCGGTTATCTCTGCCCGACGTAGCTACCCAGCAATGCCGTTGGCACGACAACTGGCACACCAGAGGTCAGTCCACTCCGGTCCTCTCGTACTAGGAGCAGCTCCTCTCAAATCCCTTACGCCCACAGCGGATAGAGACCGACCTGTCTCACGACGGTCTGAACCCAGCTCGCGTACCGCTTTAACGGGCGAACAGCCCGACCCTTGGGACCTTGTCCAGCCCCAGGATGCGATGAGCCGACATCGAG
>DATDRD010000240.1:0-3172 GCA_035291925.1 Anaerolineales bacterium | reverse complement strand
CCAAGCGAATTCCACCGAGGGCTTGTTGAGACAGGCCCGCATCCCGGGAAATTTCAGACTGGTTAATCAGTTGTGCTGAGCGCAATGCTGCTAATTCCATGACTCTGCGAAAATCCAACAGCGCATCAATTTGAGCAACTTGCCGAAGATCACGCTCAAGATAAGTCGCAACATACCCTTCCCACCATCTTGTCCAAGACTGCGAAGAATCCAAACTGAGAAGCGGAGGCATAAATCCACGCAGGATAGCTGCTGCTGGATCGGAAAGATCCGCGGTCAATGAACTTTCTTCAGGAAATTCGCCATCCAGGACACGTACTAATATATCCGGATGAGGCCGATTGTTCATTTCTCCAACAGACATGGGATCAAGCACAAAATAAATCGCACGGCCTGCCAGGCTTTCACTTACCTGCTTCATCAACAGCAGGTTGGCAGACCCTGATAACACAAATTGATACTTACCTGGGTTTCGATCCACCGTCTTCTTGACAGCAAGCAGAAGTTCCGGAGCTTTTTGGACTTCATCCAAAATAACTTGATTTGTCCCGGCCCACAATGATTCGGGATTTGAACGTGCCTGTTCCAACACATCAAAATCATCCAGGGTGTGAAACCGCCAATTGCGAAAAGGTTCAGCATTAAAAAGGAGGGTGCTTTTGCCAACCTGCCTGGCACCTGTCAGTACAATGACAGGATGATCCTTGATCGCGCTTTGCAGCAGGGGAGTAATCCAGCGTTCACGATAAGTATTTGGGTCTGCGTTATTATTCATGTCGTGAATAATAATTCAAAACCACCAATTTGGCAAGATGTCGGTTCAGCGAAGAGGATGCCCAGGAATTTCCACCGATTTGACACATACTGAAAATATGTGAAAAACAGTATAAAAACCTTTTTCGAGTAGACGATGAATGGGGAATCATAAGTTATTGTCGAGAGTTCAAATCTTTCCCTCAGCTTAGTAACAACCTTTCTTACATCAGTGTTTTTTTATTCGCGCTTTTCATGTTAAGAAAAAAGTTCAATTCAGTTCAATCCATATGATAGATAATTCACTCACAGTGCCCTACTAACTCATCTTTCGATTATTTTTCTCACCCGCGATCAATGATTGGCGCAACGGGTGGGGTATAGATCGACGTTGGAATGCCCAATGCCGTTACGCGAAGCGTGCGGCGTTGTAGGGGCGAGAGGGGTGTGACTTCGTACTGCGCTTGGTTTTCTGTTTCATACCGATAAAGAGTGATGTTGTCAAAGGCTTTCAATAATCGTTCGGCAGTCGGTTGGTCAGTAGCGCGGTTTGGATTCCCGGCGTACAGTCCTTTGAGTTTTTGACCTGTAGCGGCCAGATCGCGACGGGCGACGAACTCTGTCAGGGTCAACACTCGCAGCGCAATCCCTAACAACAGGAGCAAGCCACGGATACGCGCATCGTCACGCAGCTATAAAGGCATAATCGCCAGCAAACCTCCTTTCAACCGATGAAAGCCATGCTCTGGTTGCCATTCCTGCCGATAGCAGTTCACGGCCTCAGTCAAACTGAGCCGATTGAGGGTGGCATTGGTAACGTAGATCCGCCAGCCAGCCAAACGGTTGAACAAATCAATCGCCGCTGTCTGGCGATGGCTCTCGACTATCCAAGTGTGCGTCTCGCTCGTTTGTGTCGGGCGATCAGGTCCTGGGCGACCACGCCCCACATAACGGGTTTGGTACGCCACTTGCTCATGGAAAATCAGGTGCAGATAATCGGTCAGGTCAGAACGCTTCAAAATAGCTTGCGCCCGACTTTCCACTTCTGCCTGGTCGGTAGCAGGCCGAATGTTGAGTGTTGCCAAAGACGCTTCGGCTTTTGCCAGTCGCTCCTGCAAGCCAAACCGTTGCCGACGTGCATGGGCTTCGCTTTGCACCACCAGTCGCCGTTCATTCCAGGTTATGGCTTCTCCTGTATCGCCTGGCGACTGCCAGCTACAGGCAACAGTTACTTCAAAACCCTGTCCGATGGGTGATTCGTGCGCATTTTGGCCGAACAACCGAATTTCCTGCGGAGAATTGGGTGGGTTCAGAACCAAAGTGCGCAATTCGGACGGTATCGTACCCGTCATTGGCAGTGGCGTGAGGTAGAAACCCTGCCGATGATGAATATGGGCGCGATTTTCAAGACTGGCCAACTTGCACTCACCCACAGCCAAAAAGTCGGAGTGACCAATCGTCACCGCCAGTCGATCCCAAGCAGGTCGCGGAGCGTAGTGTGGGTCATCGGCCTGTTCGCCCGACAGCATAGCGGTAGCCAGCGGCAAGCCCACCGGGTCAAGCGTTCCCAGAACTGCTTTGAACTGGCGCAAGTCAGGCCGATGATCCTTGCTGCGCCCAAAGCGCATCAACCCTTGATTATCTTCAGGCTGATGATACACTGAGACACTGGTCATATCAATGCGGGCAGTCTCGCTGGGTAGTTTATATGCCCGAACCAGATGCTGTCCCAATTCCAACTCAATCTGTTCGCCGGGAAGAGTTTGTTCATCGCCCAGGCGACCCAACCAGAACGCCAGCCGATCATCCCTACAGTCTTGGACGCGCACAGGTTTGCCCAGCGCGTGACGTAAACTGATAGGAGGCTGGGCCACCCATTCTTCAACCGGACCCAGATAATGCGAGCACTTCATCACAACATAAACAATGTACACTAACGCCAACTCTCCCTAACTCAACCCCTCCCAATTGCCGTGTGGCGCTCCCAGCGCTCGGTCAATGATTACATCAACTTGCATTCGCTTGAGCCAGTAAACGAGCAGTGGCAGTTCGTCAATCCGTTCCGAAGTTATGGTGTGCTGGTTAATGGTTTCTCTCCGCCGGCTAATTTGCGGAGAGGATACCAGCACCAAAATAATTCGTAAACCCGTCTAAAAATGGCCGAAAGATGACTTTATTGGCTTGACAAATCGGGCTAATAATGAAACATAGAGAACGCATACTGACGGCTCTTAATCACGAGGCCCCCGACCGCTGTCCACTGCAAGTCAGTTTTACGCCCGAGTTTGCAGAGCGGCTGAGGGCGGATCTACAGGTTAAAGGCCAAAGGGATCACAATCCGCACGGCGGCGGGAACACATATGAATTGGAACGCGCCCTGGGGGAGGATATGCTGCTTGTTTCGGTTGGCTGGGCAAAC
>DATDRD010000239.1:0-13782 GCA_035291925.1 Anaerolineales bacterium | reverse complement strand
GAGATGGTCGGTCTGCGCGCCGCGCAGGTGGCCGATGTTCTGCTCACTCTGGGCGAGCGGGCGCATATCTTTGCTGAGGCAGCGCGCCGCGCGGGCATGAAGAAAACATCCATCATTGAATTCGATGAATTCGACCCGCTTTTGGATTGGTTGAGAACGAATCTAACGAAAAATGATACCGTGCTCATTAAAGGCTCGCACAGTCTGCGCATGGACCGCATCACTAATTTGCTGGAGGTGCGTTCATGAGACAGACAGCCTTTGTATTGGGTCTTGCGATGCTCTCCTTTGTGATGACGGTGATCTGGGGAACTCCGCTTCTCCGTGTCCTTCGTCATTTTAGGATCGGCAAGCTGATCCGTGTGGATGAACCGGGTCATCACAATGTAAAAATGGGCACACCCACAATGGGCGGCGTGTTGTTCATTCTGCCTGTACTTCTGCTCACCGGCCTGCTTAATGCCGCGACCTTGATCGGCTTTAGTGTGATTGGGCGTTCAGTGTTGGTGCCACTCATTGTCCTGGTCGGTTATTCAGTACTTGGAGCGTTGGATGACTGGGAAGGTATCCGCGGCAAACGACGCGGCGAGGGGATGCGTGCTCGCACAAAATTCCTCGCACAGGTCGTACTTGCAGTGGGCACTGCCTTTGTATTGAAATATCTGTTGGACGTTCCGGAAATGCGCCTCCCTGGCATTCAGGGCGATATTGAACTTGGTTTATGGTACATCCCGATTGCGGCGTTCGTTATTGTGAGCGAATCAAATGCAATTAATTTCACCGATGGATTGGATGGTCTCGCTGGTTTGATCTCTGCCACTGCTTTTGCCGCGTTTGGTGGCATCGCATTGATGCAGGATCAGACTTATCTGGCTCGCTTCTGCTTCACGATCGTTGGTGCGATCTTTGGTTTTTTGTGGTTCAATGTGCATCCTGCTGAACTGTTCATGGGGGACACAGGTTCACTGTCCCTGGGCGCCACGCTGGCAGTCGTGGCGCTGATGACGGGGCAGTGGCCTTTGCTCATCGTCATTGCGATCATTCCGCTGAGTGAAGCGCTAAGTGTTGTGACCCAGATTATCTATTTCAGATTGACCAAAGGCAAACGCTTCTTCAAAATGGCTCCCATCCATTTGCACTTCGAATTGCTTGGATGGAGCGAGACACAAGTTGTGCAGCGCTTTTGGCTGATCGGCTTGCTCGCTGCCATGGTTGGTATGGGATTGGCTTTGGTGTAAACGATGAAAGAGTGGAATGGCAGGCGCGTTCTCATTCTCGGTGCCGCCCGTCAGGGACTGGCCCTGGCACGCTGGCTGTCGCTTCACGGAGCGCGCGTAACGTTGAGCGATATGCGCTCGGCTGATGAATTACGCGTGGCGCGCGAATCGCTTGGCGAATTCCAGATCAACTGGGCGCTCGGCGGACATCCGCTTGAATTGCTGGATTCGACCGATGTGCTTTGCCTCTCTGGTGGAGTTCCGCTCACGCTACCCATTGTGGTTGAAGCCGTTAAACGAGGGATTCCGCTTTCGAACGATACGCAGATCTTCATGGAAGTGGTACCCTGCAAAACGATCGGTATTACAGGCTCAGCAGGAAAGACGACCACGACAACGTTGGTTGGACAAATGGCAAAGAATGCATACGGCGATAAAGCATACGTTGGTGGCAACATTGGCGCCCCGCTTATTAACCATGTTGACCATATGAAAGCCGGTGATGTTGCGATCCTTGAAATCTCATCCTTTCAACTGGATCAGATGACAATTTCCCCGAACATTGCGGCGATCCTCAACGTCACGCCAAATCATCTTGACCGTCACGGCACGATGGAAGCCTACACCGCCTCCAAAGCGCGCATCCTGGAATTTCAATCCAGACAGGATGTTGCCATTCTCGGACGTGACGATAAGGGCGCCTGGAGTCTGCGAAACAAAGTGATTGGAAAGCTATTCACTTTCAGTTTACATGAACTCGAGGAAGGATTGGATGGTACGTACCTGCATGACGCCTTGTTGAATCTGCGTCATGGAAATGCATACCTGCCATTGATCTTGCGCGAAAAGATATCATTGCGCGGTGACCATAACGTGTTGAACGTTCTCGCCGGGTTTGCGATCGGTCAGGCGGCTGGTTTTACTTTGGATGCAATGCTCGAAGCGGTGGAGGATTTCCGTGGTGTACCACACCGCCTGGAACTTGTCCGGGAGTTGCGCGGTGTGCGCTGGTATAACGACTCGATTGCCACCGCGCCCGAAAGGAGCATGGCAGCGATCCGTTCTTTCGATGAACCAATCGTGTTAATGCTTGGCGGCCGGGATAAGGATCTTCCGTGGGAAGATTTGGTGCAGCTTATGGATGAACGCGTCGATCATGTGGTGCTCTTCGGTGAGGCGGCGGAAAAGATCGAAGGAACAGTGAACAGGCTTGGGCCTGGCGAGAAGCGTTTTACGGTCTCGCGTGCAGAGCATTTGCACGACGCGGTCATCCAGGCCGCAGAAGTGGCTGAAGCTGGTGATGTCGTTCTGTTATCGCCGGGCGGCACCAGTTTCGATGAGTTCAGGGATTTTGCGGAACGCGGAGAAAGGTTTAGTGTATGGGTACAAGAACTTTCGTAAATGATCGGATGTCTTTTTCGCCCTCCAGAAATCTGGCGCGCGGCGCGCGCAGCGTGGATATTCCATTGGTGCTGACAGTGATCGCGCTCGCTGTATTCGGCCTGATCATGTTGTACTCGGCTTCCTTCGATTTCTCTTTCAACGAATATGGTTCATCAACATATATGTTTGTGCGCCAGGTGAAATGGCTGGCGCTGGGAATTGTGGTTGCCTGTGTGCTTTCGCTCTTTGATTATCATAACTGGCGCAGGGTCGTTCTGTTCGCCATGCTTGGGACGATTGTTTTGCTGCTTACGGTCTTGTTCATTAATGAGATCCGTTTGGGCGCATCCCGCAGTTTGTTTGAAGGATCGTATCAGCCTTCGGAAATTACGAAACTGGTCACGGTCATCTATCTTTCCGTGTGGTTGTATGCAAAACGACAGTTTCTGCATGATATTAGACTGGGTCTGATCCCGCTGGGTGTAATTCTTGGTATCATTGGCGGCTTGATCTATCTTCAACCCGATCTGAGCGCCGCGGGCACTGTGCTGATCCTTGGCGGCTTATTGTTCTTCCTGGCAGGCGCTGACATGCGGCAGATCATATTGTTGTTGATCGCAGCCATCGTGATGGGCTGGGTTGTGGTTCAAGTCAGCGCAACGGGTCAGGACCGCGTGGATACCTTTATCGCCGGTTGGCAGGATCCGACCCTTGCCTCCTATCACGTGCAGCGTTCTTTGGAGGCAGTCATCAAAGGTGGTATTTTCGGTGTGGGCTTGGGGCAGGCGGACACAAAGTTAACCGGCCTGCCTTTTGCACCCACTGACAGTATTTTCGCGGTAGTGGTGGAGGAACTTGGATTGTTTGGCGCTGTTTTGCTGATGACTTTGTATGCGATGCTTCTCTGGCGCGGACTCGTGATTGCGCGTCGCGCGCCCGACATGCTTGGTACACTTCTAGCTTCCGGGATAACATTCTGGATCGGCATGGAGGCGCTCATCAATATGGCTGTGATGGTTGGTTTGATGCCCTTTGCCGGGAACGCGCTGCCATTTATCAGCGCGGGGGGTTCGAACCTGGTATCCATGCTGTGCGGCATCGGAGTTATGTTGAATATCTCTCGCCGGAGTGGCGAGAGTGTAAAAAAGGAAGAAAATGATTGGAGGTCGTTCGGTGCGGTTATTGATTTGCGCCGGAGGAACGGGCGGCGGCGTGTATCCCGCCCTCGCCGTTCACAGCGCACTAACGTCTAAGGTTCCAGATGTGGACACGCTGTGGGTGGGCGGCGAGACAGGCATGGAGGAGGCGCTGGTGACACGCCAGGGCATCGCCTTCCAGAGCATCCCGGCCGCCGGTGTGCATGGCGTGGGACTGTTCACCATGCCCCGCAATCTGGTCCTGCTCGGGCGTGGAATCTTTGCCGCACGCCGCATTTTGCGCGAGTTCAATCCGGACGTGCTGTTCTTCACCGGCGGTTATGTGGCTGTGCCGGTGGCGCTTGCAGGACGTTCCATCCCACTCCTTCTTTATGTGCCGGACATCGAACCCGGCATCGCTTTGAAATCACTGGCCAGATTTTCTGATGTGATCGCTGTGACCACTGAACAATCACAGCAGTACTTTAACAAACGGGTCTATGAGACCGGCTACCCGCTGCGTGCGGACCTGGCGCTTTGGGACCGCCAGACTGCGCAGCGCCACCTCGGTATCTCCGGTGAGCTGCCCAGCCTTTTGGTTTTTGGCGGGAGCCAGGGCGCACGTTCGATCAACATGGCCGTGCTGCATCATCTGCGCGCCTTGCTCCAGAAATTCGAGATCATTCACCTGACCGGCGAATTGGACTGGCAGTCTGTAAAAGCCGAACGTGAGCAGCTGCCTGTGGAACTTGCGGCTCGTTATCATGCCCTGCCATATCTGCATGAGATGGGCGCGGCTCTGGCCGCTGCGGATCTGGTTGTATCGCGGGCGGGCGCATCCTGTTTAGGTGAGTTCCCGTTGTTTGGTTTGCCTGCCATGCTTGTGCCGTATCCACATGCATGGCGGTATCAGAAAGTGAATTCCGATTATCTTGCCCGGCGTGGCGCGGCTGTCATTCTGGAGGATCATCGTTTGAAGGATGAGTTGTTGGTGACCCTGAGCATCCTTCTTGATAACCCGAATAAATTGAAAGCCATGCGCGCCGCAATGTTTGGGTTATCTCACCCGCGTGCCGCGGATAAGATTGCCAGTACGTTGATCAAACTGGCTGGAGATTAACATGATGAGCATAGTTTATATCTTCTGGATGTATGTGATCCTCTTTGCTGTAGTTGGAGGGATGCGCGGCTGGGCAAAGGAACTTCTTGTTGCTTTTAGTGTGATCCTCGCACTGGCGCTTAACCATGTGATACGTAGATACATCCCACTTGCGGTGGCCCTGCCGGAGGCAGATGTCACTTTGTTCTGGGTGCGGACGTTGATCCTCGTTGTCCTGGTCTTTTTTGGCTATCAGACTGTTATTAGCATTCAGCGTCTGGCAGCTCGCGCGGCGCGCGAACGCCTTCAGGATTCGCTCTTTGGCGTCATCCTCGGCGCCTTTAACGGTTACCTTATTGCCGGAACGATCCTGTACTACCTTCATGTTGCCAACTATCCGTTCGAGAAGATTATGAGCGGGCCCCAGGATCCGACATTGTTGCAAGCTGTAAATCAAATGATGCTCTACATGCCACCGCAGTTGCTGGGAGAGCCTGGCATCTATTTTGCCATTATCCTTGCGTTTATATTTGTACTGGTCGTTTACATCTAGTTACTAATCGCTGATTGCTGAAGGCTGATAGCTAATAATGACACACGTCCATTTCATCGGCATCGGGGGAAGCGGTCTTTCCGCCATCGCCCGCCTCCTTTTGGAGAGCGGATACACGGTGAGCGGCTCTGACCGCGCCCTGACTCCCTTTGCCGAGGAAATCCGCAAGGCCGGTGCGCATGTATACATTGGGCATCACCCGCGCAACCTGGCTGGAGTGGATTGGATTGTGCGTTCCTCCGCGGTCACCGAAGACAACCCCGAGGTCCGGGCCGCCAAGCGTACGGGGATCCCGGTTTACAAACGCGCCGACTTTCTCGGCAGGTTGATGGAAGATAAGATGGGCATCGCCATCGCCGGCACGCATGGAAAGACAACCACAACAGCAATGACCGCCTGGGTTTTATCTGAACTCGGCCGGGATCCATCCTTCATCGTCGGCGGCGTGATCGACAATCTGGGAGTCAACGCGCGCGCAGGCAACGGCAAGGCGTTTGTCATCGAAGCAGATGAGTATGACAATATGTTCCTGGGACTCAAGCCGCACATCGCCGTGGTGACGAGCATTGAACATGACCACCCTGATTGCTTCCCCACGCTCGAATCGATTTATAGGGCTTTCGAAAAGTTTGTAGATCTGCTCCCTGCCGATGGAACACTGATCGTATGCGCCGAAGACCAGGGCGCTGCCGCATTGATCCCGCATGTGCGCAAAAGCGGCAGAAATGTTGTCTCTTATGGCATGCAAGGCGATATGACCATCAACACTCCGCTGTGGATGCAGGCGCGCAACGTGAGACCAAACCAGCGCGGTGGGTTTGATTTCGTGATCTCATCCAACCTGGCCAGCAAGACTTCCACATCCACCAAAGTATCTTTACAGGTACCGGGTGAGCACAATGTCCGCAATGCGCTGGCTGTCTTGGCAGTCATTAGTGTGCTGGGGCTCTCGCGCAAGAAAGCCGTGCAGGCCCTCGCTGAATTCACTGGTACCGGACGCCGCTTCCAGTTACGCGGTGAAGTGAATGGCATTAGCATCTTCGATGATTACGCTCATCATCCCACTGAGATCAAAGCCACGCTTGCGGGAGCGCGCGCGCGTTATCCCAAACGTCGCATCTGGGCCGTATGGCAGCCGCACACCTATTCACGCACGAAAACATTCTTTCTTGATTTTGCGCGTGCGTTCAAGGATGCCGATGAAGTCATCGTGACAGAAGTATATGCCGCGCGCGAACCCAAACAGGACTTCACCTCCGCTGAGATCGTCAGTGCCATGCCGCATCTGTCTGCACGTTATATCGAAACCCTGCCTGAAGTGACGAGCTACCTCCTCGAGCATCTGAAACCGGGTGACGTCCTTCTTGTCCTTTCAGCTGGCGATGCGGATCAGATCAGCACGGATGTGCTGAAAGGATTACAGGAAAGTTGAATGGATATGCCTGACGAAAACAAACGCACGTTTCACGCCGATTACTGGCGTGAGACCTTCTTCCTGCCACCGTTAAAAATGATCTTGTCTGTCTTTGACAAGGATTCCCGTCAAAATGAACCAATGAAGAAGGATGCCGAAAAACCGGAAGACTCGCCTGAAAAGACCGTTACAAAATTGATCGAGAAGTTAAGTGAAAAAGACGACTAAATCAAAAATGGTAACACTCACCAGACCTATTGACGTGTTATACGCCAAACTTGGCGATAAGGTGAAAGAGAATGTCTCTCTTGCGCCTTATACCTCGGCGCGTATCGGCGGCCCTGCGGATGTGCTCATCGCAGCCGAGTCTGCTGACGAGCTGGCGCGCATCGTTAAGTTGCTGAGAACGCAGGATTTGGAATACACGATTCTCGGCGGCGGCTCCAATGTATTGGTCAGTGACCGGGGAGTGCGCGGCGTGGTGGTCTTGAACCGGGCGAAGGGAGTCCGCTTCCATAGCGGCGACCAGCCGTCGGTCACGGCTGAATCGGGAGTCGTCTTTAGCAATCTTGCCAATCGCTGCGCGTCGAAAGGTTTTGCCGGTCTCGAATGGGCAGCGACAGTCCCCGGAACAGTGGGCGGCGCGGTGTATGGAAATGCCGGCGCATTCGGCGGCGATATGGCTGGTAATTTGATCTGGGCTGAATTGCTTACAGGGAATGGCCGTGAAAAATTTTCTGCTGAACACATGGCTTACGGGTATCGCACGAGCGCACTGAAACGCGCTGAACTGGATGCCATAGTCCTTTCGGCTGAATTGAGTTTAAAAAATTCCACGAAAGAGGAAGTGACTGTTAAAATCGAACAATTCAGCGCACACCGCAAAGCCACACAACCGCCGGGTGCCAGCCTGGGTTCGATGTTCAAGAATCCGGATGGTGATTATGCAGGGCGGTTGATCGAAGCCGCGGGTTTGAAAGGTGCCCGCATCGGCAACGCTGAGATCAGCCCGTTGCACGGAAACTTCTTCATTAATCATGCGGATACAAAAGCCGCAGATATTCGCGCTTTGATTCAATTGGTGCAGGAGACCGTGAAGGAAAAACAGGGTGTTGAACTTGAGTTGGAAATTGAACTGATCGGTGAATGGTAGCACATGATGAACACTGACCGCAAACTCCGCGTTGCCGTCCTCTTCGGCGGGCGTTCCGGCGAACATGAAGTATCGCTCATGTCTGCGCGGTCTGTGCTATCTGTGCTCGATCGGAATAAATATGAAGTCACTCCCGTTGGCATTACGCATGAAGGTAAGTGGCTCACTGGCGATGATGTGCTGGCTAAATTCGAGAACGGCATGTTGGATGGATTGCATCACGTTATTCTTTCGCCTGATCCCTCTGAAATGGGTATTTATGTTTTGCGGGGTGAAACGCTCAAGAGATTGACCGGTGTGGATGTCTTCTTCCCGGTTCTGCATGGAACATTTGGTGAAGATGGGACGATACAGGGTCTGTTCGAGCTGGCAAATGTTGCCTATGTAGGCGCGGGCGTCGTTGGTTCTTCCGTTGGCATGGACAAAGGTGTTTTCAAGGATGTAATGGTTGCCAACCATATCCCTGTCGTTGATACGATGGTTGTACTGCGGGCCGAGATCGAAAAGGATGTTGCCGCGGTGATCGAGAAAGCCGAGAGGATGGGCGACTACCCGCTCTTCACCAAACCTGCCAACCTGGGTTCCTCTGTAGGCATTACCAAATGCCATAATCGCTCTGATATCCAGGAAGGCTTGATGGAGGCCGCCTCCT
The DNA here is from genome assembly GCA_035291925.1 of Anaerolineales bacterium. Taxonomy (GTDB): domain Bacteria; phylum Chloroflexota; class Anaerolineae; order Anaerolineales; family Villigracilaceae; genus Defluviilinea. Next base: position 5,175 of record DATDRD010000239.1, on the reverse strand, counting down.
TTGACCGCCGTGTATTGATTCAAATGGGAGTAAAGAACGCGCGTGAGATCGAAATCAGTGTGCTGGGCAATCATGAACCTGTTGCGTCGGTGCCCGGTGAAGTGCTGCCGAGCCGTGAGTTTTACTCTTACGAATCAAAATATGTGGACGGCACTTCAGAGTTGCAGATCCCTGCACAGCTCCCTGAGGAGACTGCTGAACTTATCCGTGATTATGCGGTGCGCGCTTACAAGGCCATCGATTGTGCAGGCATGGCACGCGTCGATTTCTTCGTTGAGAAAGATACGAACAGGATTTACCTCAACGAGTTGAACAGCCTTCCCGGCTTTACGAAGATCAGCATGTATCCCAAGCTTTGGGAAGCCAGCGGATTGCCTTATAACAAACTGGTCGATCGTTTGATCGAACTCGCGCTGGAACGCAAAGCAGAGCGCGACCACACATCGTATACGTATCGGAGCGGCGCATGAACGGGAAGAAAGAGCTCACCCACGCCGAACTGGTCCGTTTGCGCCGCGAAAGGGAGAACGTGAAGCTCATGGAACGCGCGGCAGATGAAGCCACGCGTCCTGTGCCGCCGATCACGAGGCGCGCAACCAGACAGGATGCTTCAAAGCCGAAACGCAGACCCGCGCGTGCAAGCGGAGCACGACGCCGCTTTCAGATCGCGTTCCATCTGCCGCGCAGGGACGTGCGTTCGATCAGCATCCCTCGTCCGCGCCTGGGCGGGCGCCTGCTCTCGTTCCTGCTTGCTGCCGTGCTCGGCGCAGCGCTTTATTCTGCTTTCAACCTGCCTCAGTTGCGCGTCACCGAGGCACAAATCACTGGTGCTCAGATGTTATCTCCAGCGGAAATCAACTCGGTGCTGAACGTCGCGGGACGGCCCATCTTCCTGCTTATACCTGAGGATTTGGAGACACGCCTGCGCCTTAACTATCCTGAACTTGTTTCCGTTCAGGTGGCAGTGGCGCTGCCCAATCTTGTTTCCGTCAATATCACCGAGCGACGGCCGGTCATCCGCTGGGAGCAGGGAGGCGGTTATACATGGATCTCCGAGGATGGCGTTGCATTCAGGCCGCGCGGCGAGGCGTCAGGGCTGATCTCTGTCGTGGCACTATCAGGCCCAAACGTGGAAGTAAGCGGCGGTGATGCATTAAATCCTGCTCCGTTCATTTTAGTTGAAATGGTCCAGGCGCTGAAAGGTCTTGCTGGTCATGTACCGCCAAATACGCCGATCTTGTATGATCCAGGTTTTGGTTTTGGCTGGAATGACCCGCGCGGCTGGCAGGTCTATTTTGGAACGAGCGCGAGGGATGTTGAGTTGAAGATACGCGTGTATGAATCGATGGTGAATTCATTGACACAAAGAGGCATCCAGCCTGCATCGATCAATGTGACGTACCCGACCGCACCCTACTATAGGATAAGTCAATAATGATGGAAGAGATTCTTGTAGGCATTGACGTTGGCACGACCAAAGTATGCACGCTCGTAGGACGGGTGGAGGACGACAAGTCCATCCGCATCCTGGGCGTTGGCATCGAGCCTTCGGAAGGAATCCGCAAAGGCGTCATTGTGGATCTGGCGGCGGCATCCCAGGCCATTACACGTTCAGTCAAAAAGGCTGAATCCACTTCCGGGCTTGAGATCACATCTGCACTGGTAAGCATGGCAGGCGCGCACGTTTCGTCTGTGAACAGCAGGGGCGCAGTGGCTGTGAATGGAGCTGTGATCGAGCAATATGATATTGAGCATGCACTGGATCAGGCGCGTGCGGTTGCGATCCCATATGACCGCGAGATCATCCACGTCATACAACGCGGTTTTAATATCGATGGACAGGACGGCATCCGCAACCCGAAGGGGATGCGTGGTTATCGCCTGGAAGTGGAAGCGCACATTATCACTGCTTCAGGCGCGACGGTGGACAACCTGCGCCAGTCTGTGGGAGCGGCGGGCGTGGCGATTCAGCAGTTTGTGTTGAATCCGCTGGCTTCCGGCGAGGTGGTGTTGACCGAGCAGGAACGCCAGATGGGCGTGGCCGTTTGCGACATCGGCGGCGGCACAGCGGACCTGGCGATCTACGTCAACGGCGATGTGTGGCATACGATGGTGCTGGCTGTTGGAGGCAATCATGTGACCCAGGATATTGCACACGGTCTACGCCTGCCTTTTGAGCAGGCAGAAGATGTGAAGAAGCAGCAGGGATATGCGGTACGCTCCGGGATCGGCCCGGAGGAGTATTTCTTGATCAGACCGTTTGGCGAAGACCGGCCCGTGCAGATCAACCGACAGGAACTGGCTCACATCATTGAGGCGCGCATTGCCGAGATTTTTTCACTGACAATGCAGGAGATCAAACGCTCTGGTTATGATGGACTTTTACCTGCCGGCATGGTGTTGACGGGCGGCACATCTGCATTACCCGGAATCAAACGGGTTGCCTCTGAGGTGTTGAAGATGCCGGTACGTACTGCGCAGCCTGGGAATTTATCGGGCCTGGTTGATCGGTTGAATTCACCAGCTTATTCCACTGGTGTAGGTTTACTGCGATGGGCACTGACGATGCACGATCAGGACCTGAGCATTGGACGCGAACGTCGTTCGAAAGGAGAAAAGCGTATGGATTTTAGTTTCGTCAAAAGATGGATTGGCCGTATATTACCGTAATGCTCTCGGCATCCCCGCCGGGGACGGCGGATTGAGCAGAGAGAGCCAAGGCTGTTACCGTAGTAATCCTGAAAATATTTTGCTACGGAATCAATTGTTAGTATCATAAAACCAATGTTTGATGGAGGTAGACATGGACTCGACCAAAAAGCAACACTCGCCGCAGGACTCGTTAGAGTTCTCGGAAAAGCAACCCTTCGCCCGCCTTAAAGTCATCGGCGTGGGCGGCGGCGGAACGAATGCCGTCAACCGCATGATCGAAGAAGGCATTCAGGGCGTCGAATTTATCGCGGTGAATACCGACGCGCAGGCCCTGATGCTGGCGAAAGCGGACATCCGTGTAAGGCTCGGTGAGAAGATCACTCGTGGTCTCGGCGCGGGCGGTGATCCCGAGATCGGCCGCAAAGCCGCCGAGGAATCCTCAGACGAACTGTACAACGTGCTGAAAGGCTCGGATATGGTCTTCGTTACGGCGGGCATGGGAGGCGGGACGGGCACAGGCGCCGCGCCGATTGTCTCGCAGATCGCCAAGGAAAGCGGCGCACTTACGATCGGTGTTGTGACGCGTCCTTTCACGTTCGAAGGAATGCGCCGCATGCAATCCGCAGAAACGGGCATCGGCAAGCTCAAGGAACATGCAGATACCCTGATTGCGATTCCGAATGATCGTTTATTGCAGATCGCGGATAAGCGTGCCAGCCTGCAGGATGCCTTCCGCCTGGCCGATGACGTGTTGCACCAGGGTATTCAGGGTATTTCGGAACTCATTACCATTCCCGGTTTGATCAATCTTGATTTCGCCGATGTGCGCGCGATCATGTCCGAGGGCGGCGCGGCGCTCATGGCGGTTGGGACAGGCTCAGGCGACGATAAAGCGAAGAAGGCCGCGGAGAGCGCGATCTCGAGTCAACTGCTCGACATCACGATTGACGGCGCGCGCGGCGTGCTCTTCAACGTGACCGGCGGCCCGAACATGACGCTCTTCGAGGTGAACCAGGCCGCGGCCATCATCCGTGAGACCACTCACCCCGATGTGAACATGATCTTCGGCGCGGTCATCGACCCGAACATGGGCGACGATATCCGCATCACGGTCATCGCCACAGGTTTTGAACGCACCAGCATGCCGCGTCGCGCATTGGAACGCCAGCCGCGCACCGAATCCAGACGAACGGATCCCGGCCTTTACATGCGGCCGTCTGAATCAGTCAGCGTTCACGCGGACGCCCAGCCTGGTGAGGCGAAATCCGCGTCCCTGCCCTCGGTCAATAATGATGATCTCGATATCCCGACCTTTTTGAGAAATCGTCGGTAATTCTGAGATCGTCCCGCAGGTTTCTTAATAAAGAATCAGGGATGATCCATTCCAACCTGCGGGACGGTATTCACATACAAAAAATCGGTCAAGTCCAGTTCCCCGTTGCCGGGGCGGTTCTGGCGTGCCTGGGCGAGGCACGTCAGACCGCCCTGTGCCTCTGCCCCCTCCGTCACTTCGTGACACCTCCCTCATTTTCCGAAGAAAAATGGGGGAGGACGGGTGGGGGCTTTATGCTACAATAACCATTAATGAAAGCCATCCTCCCCCCACCTGTTCATGAATCATATAAAAGGCATCGCAGCCAGCTTGCATGGCAGATCATTCTGCCGGTCGTGTTGGCTGCGATCCTGTTCATCTCTTTGATCGTGCTTATCAATATCGCAACGTTCCGCGATAACGGAGATGTTGCACGCTGGGCCGCGGTATCCACCATATGGATCAGCATTCCCATCATGATCATGGCATTGGTCTTTCTCGTCGTCCTGGCTGGAATTGTCTATTTATTGATCCGCCTGCTTCAAATTGCCCCCATATATACAGGGAAGGCACAGGATTTCGCCTATAAGGTTGCGGGCTATGCCCGGCGCGCGGCGGATGCCGCAGCCAAGCCTGTCATATTTTTGGACGGAGTTGGTGCAACCCTCAAAGCGCTCTTAGGAAGGAAATAATCCATGAACCAAAACAGAACCCTGCTATTCGGCGCGCTGATCGGCGCATTCACAGGATTGGTCGCCGCGATGCTGCTCAACCGCCGCGCGGAACAGACTGGAACCGAACTCACTCTCTCCACAGGCGAAGGGATGAAACTTGGCGTGATGGTCCTGGGGCTGTTGCGCGCGATCGCGTCACTGGGGGATGAGAAGTAATGAACGTGAAATGGTATGACATTCCATATCCTGCCTCAGCATATACCTTCCCGCGTGAGGCGTTATCGCATCGCGTAAGATTTGAAGACAATTACATGCATCTGGAATTGACCGATGGACGAGTGATTTCTGTGCCGCTATCGTGGATTCCAACTTTGCACAATGCAACACCAGAAGAACGGGAAAAGTATGAAATCAGCCAGGATCGCAAGATGATTATCTGGGATCCCGACAAGTGCTCGATTAACGATGAAATTAGAATTGACGATTATCTCGCCGGCCGCCCGGCGAATGATACGGCACAGGAGAAAGAATGAAACT
>DATDRD010000238.1:0-2762 GCA_035291925.1 Anaerolineales bacterium | reverse complement strand
CGCCGCAGGGTGGGAATCCTTGCGCGTGTGCCGCTTTCTTCCGGTATGTTGACCGGAAAGATGAGCCGCGCGAGTTCTTTCCAGGAGGGTGATCATCGCCAGTTCAACCGTCAGGGTGAATCCTTCGACCGCGGCGAGACGTTCTCCGGGTTGGAGTACGAAGTTGGCTTGCAGGCTGTGGAAGAACTGCGACCACTTGTGCCATCGGATATGACCATGGCTCAAATGGCATTACGCTGGATTTTGATGTCGCCCGCGGTGATGTGCGCCATCCCGGGCGCGAAGCGTCCCTCACAGGTCGAAGAGAATGTAAGGGCTGCGGATCTGCCTCCGCTTACGGATGAAATAATGACCCAGGTACGCGCGATCTATGAACGGCTGGTTCGTCCGCAGGTGCATTATTACTGGTAATTCATCATAAGGGCGCTGGCGAAGAACAGAATTGAGCAAACAGAACGGCAGGGTTTTTGAAATCTCGGAGTTCAGCTCCGAGATTTCATGTTAGAATGCCATTATGATAGAAAGAACCTATTACCTTGAACAACTTGCCAAAGCTACTTCACGATCCCCCATCACTGCACTTTTAGGACCACGTCAATGTGGCAAGACCACACTTGCCCGTGATTTCTCCAAAAGCAGAAAATCTATTTTCTTTGATCTTGAGTCCATACCTGACCGGCGCCGTCTGCAAAATGCAGAACTTGTTCTTGGGGCATTGGATAATCTCGTTGTTCTCGACGAAATCCAAACCATGCCTGAGTTATTCCAGGCCTTGCGGGTGTTGGTTGATCGTCCTGAAAATAAAGCCCGTTTTTTGATTTTGGGAAGCGCATCTCCTGAGATCATCAAGAAGACATCCGAAACACTTGCAGGGCGTTTGGAATTCGTGGAATTAACCGGATTTGATCTTTTGGAAACAGGTCTGGAGAATTGGAAAGGGTTGTGGCTTCGTGGAGGCTTCCCGCGTTCATTTCTTGCTGAGTCGGAAGAAAACAGCCTTGCATGGCGCGAAGGTTTCATTCGTACTTTCCTTGAGCGCGATATCCCTCAATTGGGAATCAACATCCCTGCGTCTGCCATGCGCCGTTTTTGGACCATGCTTGCCCATTATCATGGACAAATATGGAACGCTTCTGAGATCGGGCGTTCCATGGGCCTGTCGGACAAAACGATCCGTTCATATCTCGATATTCTTACGGGTACGTTCATGATCCGTCAGCTTCAACCCTGGTATGAAAATACTGGTAAACGGCAGATAAAGAAACCAAAAATATATTTCCGTGATTCGGGTCTGCTGCACAGCCTGTTGGATATTCGAGAATATCATGCCTTGTTGGGGAATCCTAAAGTGGGCGCATCGTGGGAAGGATTTGCGCTTGAACAGGTGTTGCAAATCCTCCAACCGCCACAGGCATACTTTTGGGGAGTTCACAGCGGCACAGAACTTGACTTGATGTTTTTGCATGACGGGCATCGTTATGGGATCGAGGTGAGATTCTCCGAAGCGCCGGACGTTACTTCCTCGATGAAAAATGCCGTGAAAGAGCTGGGTCTTTCTCACTTGTGGATTATGTATCCCGGAAGTCACAACTATCCGGTAGAGGAGAATATCTCGGTCTGGTCTCTGCAAAATATTGGTAAGTTGCCCATATGATCGAAATCTCGCGACTCACCTTTTTTATGGGAGCGGCGTTAGCCTTGCTCTTGATCCCCGGTCCTGCGGTGTTGTACATCACGGCGCGAAGCGCAAATCAGGGACGCATGGCGGGCATCATCTCTGTGCTTGCAATTGAAACCGCAAACTTCCTTCAGGCGATTGCCGCCGCGCTGGGACTCTCGGCGATCTTGTTATCTTCAGCCCTGGCTTTTGATGTGGTGAAATATCTTGGCGCCGCGTATCTGATCTATCTTGGCATTCGAAAGCTTCTCGTTTCAGAGGAGGAAGCAGGGAATGGAGTGATCAAACCGGAAAGCCTCTCGCGCATTTACTGGCAGGGACTTGTGGTCAATTTGCTCAACCCCAAAACCGCACTGTTCTTCTTTGCCTTTTTGCCCCAGTTCGTCGACCCCGATAAAGGAAACGTCATGGAACAAACTTTGTTGCTGGGCGCACTGTTTGTCGGAATGGCGATCATTACCGATAGCATGTATGCCTTATTAGCCAGCTCGCTCGCCGGGAAGCTAAGAGGTAGCAGGCATTTCCAAAAGGGACAGCGATACTTCGCAGGGCTTGTTTATGTCGGTTTGGGGATCACGACTGCGTTAACGGGCTCGAAGAAGTAAGTCTCATCTTCCGAGTACTTAAAAGTGCCATCAGTGCAGCAAAAGTGGAGACATTTTACAGGCATGGTACGTGCAGGGATGCTTGAAATTGACCCGAACGCGGATAAACGAAAGGGTATAATCCGCCCATGACTATAAAATCTCAACTTAACGAGTCCATGAAAGATGCCATGAGGAGTGGAGACGAAGTGCGCAAACGCACGGTGCGTATGGCGCTGGCCGCGGTCAAGCAGGCGGAAGTGGATAAGCGAAGCAATCCTGCGGATAAGCGGACCGAACTCGACGATATGGCTGTGATGAATCTGATCCAGAAGGAGATCAAGAACCGCCGCGAGTCACTGGAGGAAGCGAAGAAGGCGAACCGTGCCGACCTGGTGGAAGCCAACGAAGCCGAGATCAATGTGCTTGAGGCCTTCCTGCCGGAAGCCATGCCCGCCGAAGAACTGCGCGCACTGGTGCAAGCTGCCATCAATGAAACA
>DATDRD010000237.1:0-9148 GCA_035291925.1 Anaerolineales bacterium | reverse complement strand
CGACTGATACTGAGGCGTCCGTCTGTGTTGTTGCTGGACGAGCCGGATAATCATCTCGACATGCCCGGAAAAGCATATCTGGAAAAACTCATTAATGATTACCTCGGCGCGGTGGTGATCATTTCACATGACCGCTATATCCTGGATGCAGTCGCCACACACATCGCCGAGATCGAAGATGGAAAAATCACAACCTTCAGCGGAAATTACACTGAATACATCATTGATAAAGAAGAGCGCCTGGCGCGGCAGGAAGAGTTGTATCAAATCCAGCAAAGAGAGATTGGCCGGCTCGAGATGGCAGTGAAACGCTACAAGCTGTGGACGCAATTCAACGATAAATTTGCGAGCCGCATGCACGCCATGGAAGCGCGCATCGAGAGAATTGAGAAGATCGAACGTCCCACACTTGAGCGGCGCAAGATGGGTCTGGCGTTAAACGGCTGGCGCGGGTCGAATCAGGTGCTGGAGATGCAAGACGTGAGTAAGTCTTTCCTGCCTCACCATGCTTCGGCTTCGCTCCCCCTGCGGGGACTTCGCAGCGCGAAGACAAAGAACGAGAGAACGATTTTAAACAACATCAACTTCCTCATCCGGCATGGCGAGCGCGTGGGATTGATCGGCGCGAACGGCACAGGAAAATCTGTGTTATTGCGCTTGATCCTTGGAAGAGAGCAACCCACGCATGGCGAGATCAAGATCGGGCCAAGCGTGAAAGTCGGTTACTACGCGCAAGAGCATGAGACGCTGGATTTCAACCAGACCCTGATCGATGCAGTTCGGCTGGCGGGCAATATGAGCGAATCAAACGCGGTCTCGTTCCTCATCCGCTACCTGTTCACCTATCAACAGGCGACCCAGCGGATTGGGTCGCTTTCGGGCGGCGAGCGGAGCCGGCTTCAATTGGCACTGCTTGTCCTTTCAGGAGCGAATTTCCTGCTGCTCGACGAACCGACAAATAATCTGGATATCGCCTCCGCCGAAGTGCTGGAGAACGCATTGAATGACTTCAATGGGACAGTACTCGTGATTTCACATGACAGATATTTTCTTGACCGGACAGTCAGCCGGATCTTCGCGCTGGAAAACGCGACCATTACCGAGTACATCGGCGGATATAGCGATTACGCGGCCAGGGCGGGAGTCAATGCAAATGGACAGAAAGCAGGCTAAGGCTTATGCGAGGCGGATGCGGCTCATCGCAAGCGGGGTTGCCCCATCGGAGAGGCTCCGCGACCAGTCTGACTTACGCCACGCTGCTCCGCAAAATGATGGTCCGTGTTCAATGGTATAATTTCCGCCCGTATGCTTCAAGAACCTACATCTCAAAAGTCGCAAATTTGCCCCACCTGCGGGACGCGCCTGAGCGAGAACGCCACGCGTTGTCTCGTGTGCGGCACGGAACTCACCACAAAAGCCGCTGCGAAATCGAAAAAAGCTGAATCTGGAATGCAAGCCAGCCGGATGCCGGAAGTCACGCTCAGCCTGCCTGCAGCGCTTGGCGCGCTGGCAGTGATCCTGTTGATCGGCGCATCAGGAGTCTACTTCGGTTTACGCGCGGGAATCGGCGGACAACTCAGCGAACCGACGGTTGTGGTCACACCAAGCGAAACTGTCACGATCACCCCGACAGCCACGGAAACATCCATCCCGACTGCGATCCCCACTGAAACGCCGCTGCCACCAGTTGATTACACTGTCCGTACTGGCGATACGTGTGGCGGCATTGCGGTCGCGTTCGGTGTTTCGGTGCAAAGCATCGTCATACTGAACAACCTGCCGTCAACCTGTATCATCTCGGTGAACCAGGTGCTGAAGATCCCTTATCCAACACCTACTCCTGCACCGCCGCCAACTGAGATCCCGAACGAAGCCACGCAGACTGCTCAGGCCTGCGAAAAGGTTCCATATACAGTTCAGGAAAATGATACGATTTCAAGCATCGCATTAAATTACAACGTACCCATCGATGCGATCAAGTTTTATAACGGGCTTTCAACGGATAATGTTTTCCTCGGGCAAACCATACTCATTCCATTATGTCAACGCGCCGCGACGCCCGGACCGACCCCCACGGCAACACTCCCGGCTCCCTACCAGGCCCCACCCCTGCTCCTGCCTGCGGACGGCGCGGCCTTCACCCTGGCGAATGATGTTGTCTCACTGCAATGGGCTTCGATTGGCACACTGCGCGAAAACGAAAGGTACCAGGTGACCATTGAAGATGTCACGTCTGGTCAGGGACGACGCCTCAGTGAGTATGTCACGGACACAAAATTTATCGTGCCGACCTCCTTTCGCCCGAACGATGATATGGCGCATGTCATCCGTTGGTGGGTCACCACTGTCCGGCAGAATGGCGTGGACGAGCAGGGCCAGCCGGTCTACGAGTCGGCAGGCGCGATCAGCGAGAAACGCGTCTTCACCTGGGTTGGAGTAGCAGTCGAAGGCACACAGCCCAGCCCATGATCCAGAAGCTGCTGGATTTTGTCTCCCCGTCGAGATTTCGGCGGGGATTTTTCTTTTTCAGAAACCTTGACAAAATGGGACAGGTCATACGCAGGCCTGTCCCAATATTTTTAACGGGTCACGCTGCGCGTCAGCCGATCATCGATTCCGTCTCGACAAGCCCTGCCTCCCCCGGTAGAATCGCACTCATCACACAACAAACGGAGAATTTATGGATATCCGAATCTACAACCGCGAAGCATGGAACCGGGAGGTGGCGGGAGGAAAAAACCGCTGGTCACAACCTGTAAATTCAGAAATTATCGCAAAGGCAAAACAGGGTGAATTTTCAATTCTGCTTACGGAAAACATTCCTGTCCCTTACAAATGGTTTCCTCCGCTCAAAGCAGCAGACGTGCTGTGTCTTGCCTCGGGCGGCGGGCAACAGGGACCTGTCCTCGCGGCGGCCGGCGCGAACGTGACCGTCTTCGACAATTCCCCGCGCCAGTTGGAACAGGATCAACTTGTGGCTGAGAGAGAAGCGTTAAGCCTGAAAACGGTGGAAGGCGATGCCGCGGATCTCTCCATGTTCCAGGACGAATCCTTCGACCTGGTCTTCAATCCGTGCTCGACAGTTTTCATGCGGGACGTGCGCGCCGTCTGGAAGGAGGCCTATCGTGTGCTCCGTCATGGCGGGATCCTGATGACCGGCTCGATGAATCCCGTTCATTACATTTTCGATTTATACAAAGCAGATGAGGGGATTCTTGAAGTCGCCCACTCCATTCCGTATTCTGATCTAACGAGCATCCCGAAGGATGATTTGGATGAACTCATCGAAAAAGGACTGCCCGTTGAATTCGGCCACAGCCTCACAGACCTGCTCGGCGGACAATGCGATGCGGGCTTTGTCATCACAGATGTCTACGAAGATTACATGCTCGATTCGCCATTACACAAATATCATCCCAGTTACATTGCGACGCGGGCGCTGAAGACGTGAGTCAATCCAGCATGAGGCAGAGGGAACTAACCCTCCAAAGGCGGTGGCTTTAGGGCAATGCGCCTTGAAGGCGCGCCCACCAGCGCTATGTCCATCGAATAGTCACTTGCAAGTCTTTGGTTTCAATCTTCGCCACTACTGCACTTCCATTCTCATTCAGATGCACCAGTAACCATGATTCCTTTCACAAATCCAAAATCTTGCAATGGCAGATAGACGATGTTAATCTTCTGATTGGGCATCATCAATCTTCTCTTGGATTACACTCACCTTCCAGAGAGATTCGTAATGTCCACCTCCTCAATTACTGTTCACGGTAGAACCTTTTCACTCTACTCACTGCCTTAGGCAGTGGTTTTACTCGCTAATAAAAAACGGTTCCGAACGTTCATCTTTCAGAGCCGTTTTTTTTGTTTCCTGCTTTCAGATTCCGCGCCTAGCGACAACCTTTCAGGCCTCCGCCCTACTCTTGTGTTTCAGGGTGGGGTTGTTGCTGCCTAACGGAAAAAGCCACGTTAATTATTCGATCATCTGAAGTTCGGGCCTCAGCGCCAGCAGCTCTGTTTCATTCGCCAATTTGCGTGGGTACTTCGGATTGAGCGCCACGCGTGTCAGGTCATGTCCGATCCCAAGTCGCATCAGGTGATAACGAGCGAATTGCCAGCGGTGATGTGACTGAATACTGTCAATAAGGCTCCGCCCAACCCCGTGTAGCAGCCGACTTGCTCCGCTGTGCTTCGCAAGCGGGTGAACGCGACCGTTGGACGCAATCCAATCGCCCTTATTTTTCATCCAGCCTTTCCAGCACTTCCAGTAACTTCTCCTCCCAATCTTTATCTGTTCCAAACGAACACCAATATGCGGACTTCCCGCCTCTGATGCCTGGTCCTAAATCTGGCAATCGTTTACCATTCTTTTCCTCTCCTGAAGGAGGATACCGTAAGACGATCTGCCCGCTCTCCCAACTGATCGCTGATAAACCTGCCTTCTCCGCGCGCAATTTGACGCGCATCTGGTAGAACAGGTTCTCCAGCATTTCAGGCAGGGGGCCAAAGCGGTCATTGAATTCGGAGGAGAGTGCATCGATCTCTGTTGCGTCGCGCAGGTCAGCAATACGCCGATACAGCCGCAGACGTAAATCCTGATCTGCAATGTAATCAGCTGGGATACCAACAGCCAGCGGCAAATCCACGTTCACCGGCATGGATATTGGCTGCTGGAAAGTGGAATGTGAGGCAACCATCTTTCCACTTTCCACTTTCCATTTGTCGCCCGCCACCGAGCGGAATCTTCTCACTGCATCCGCCAACAACCGGGTATACAGATGAAAACCCACCGCTTGAATATGTCCATGCTGGCGCGTGCCGAGTAGATCCCCGGCACCGCGTATTTCAAGGTCGCGCATCGCGATCGAATAGCCTGCGCCGAGCTGCGTGTTCTCGGCAATGACTTCGAGCCGCTGCTGGCCTTCGATCGTGGGAGATAACTTGTTGTGGCGGAAAAAGTAGGAGTAGGCCCGGGCAGCTCCACGTCCGACACGGCCGCGCAGTTGATAGAGCTGGGCAAGGCCAAAGGCATCCGCGCGGTCCACGATGAGCGTGTTCGCGTTCGGGATGTCCAGGCCCGATTCGATGATGGTCGTCGAGAGCAGAACGTCTGTCTCACCCGCGTTGAAGCGGTGCATCACGGATGCAAGCTGCTGTTCAGGCATCTGACCATGACCCACGTCGACGCGCGCCTCCGGGACAAGCTGGTTGAGATGCGCCTTCATTGCATCGATCGTATGGACGCGGTTGTGAACAAAGAAGATCTGCCCGCCGCGTTCGAGTTCACGTAATATTGCCTGCCGCACCAGCTTCGGCGAATATGGCCCAACGTGCGTGACAATGGGCAAACGCTCCTCAGGCGGAGTATTCAGGTTGGAAATATCGCGCACGCCGGTCAGTGCCATGTAAAGCGTGCGTGGAATGGGAGTAGCTGTAAGCGTAAGCACATCCACTTCGGTGCGAAGTTTCTTGAGGCGTTCCTTATGGGTTACACCGAATCGCTGCTCTTCATCAATGATGACCAGTCCGAGTTCCTTGAACTCCACATCGCCGGAGAGCAGGCGATGCGTACCGATCACGATATCGATCTCACCAATTGCCAAAGCGAGCAGGATATCCGTCTGCTCACGCGGCGTCCGGAAGCGCGAAAGCATCTCCACATTTACAGGGAACGCCGCAAGGCGCTGCAGGAACGTTTCATAATGCTGTTGTGCGAGAACTGTTGTTGGCACAAGGATCGCGACCTGTTTGCCATCCATCACTGCTTTGAACGCGGAGCGCAAGGCCAATTCCGTTTTTCCATAACCCACGTCACCGCATAAGAGTCTGTCCATCGGGCGCTGCGACTCCATATCACGTTTGATTTCCACGAGGGCGCGTTTCTGATCTTCCGTTTCCACATAGGGAAACGAATCTTCCAATTCCTGCTGCCATGGAACATCAGGCTGGAATGCATAACCTTTCACAACATTGCGCCGCGCATACAGCTCCAACATCTCCTGCGCTACTTCGATCACGGCCTGTTTGACGCGTCCCTTCTTTTCATGCCACTCCTGCCCACCCAAACGGTCCAGCGCAGGCACTATACCTTCTGCGCCAATGTAACGAGTTAGGCGATCTGCCTGGTGCACGGGCACGAACAACTGTCCGCCGTTATCGTATTCAACCGCCAGAAACTCGCGCAGGTGATTATCAAGTTCACGCTGCACCAACCCGCCAAAGCGGCCAACGCCATGATCGATGTGAACGATGTAATCGCCCACCTGTAGATCCGCATAAATCGATTCCGGCGTTTCCGCCACCGGTCGCTGGCGAGTACGCGGCTGAGGCCTCTCCCAGCCAAAGACCTCGGAATCCGTGATGAGATGCAGATCCCCCAAAATGAAACCTTCCGATAAGGATGCTTCGATAAATTGCGGATTTTCTTCGGCCTCCGGATGGCCCTCCCTCCACAACTCCTGCAGACGTTCGCTCTGCCGCGAGACGATCACCACCGCTGCATTCTCCGAGACCCGGCCTGCCACGTGCTCGATGAACGGCTTCAACCTCCCGGCGAATCTCTCCCCTATTGCAAAAGCATCACGCAGTTCTCCCTCACCCCCATCCCCTCCCGCGCTCCGCTTCGCTCCGGGGGTTATCGTCCCCGCGGGAGAGGGGGACTCTGCCGCTGTTGAATGCCCCAATTCCAAAAACGAACGACTATGCAAATGATCCAACAACTCGGGCCATGTGACATATGGCAATGGGAAATCGGGCGCCAGAGTCTCTTCCTGTATGCTCTCCTGCCTGAACTTGACCGCCTGCTCTTCCACTTCCGCCACCATGCTCTCGACAATGGACAGGTCATCGACCAGCACCAATGCTTTTTGCGGAAGATAATCCAGAAGGCTGGCGGATTGCTGGTTTAACAACGGGATATGAAATTCGGATAATTCCATATCCGGATCGCCCCTTACGATGAATTCGCGCGCCGGTGTGATCAAGATCGATTCCAGGGTTTCAACGGTTCGCTGGGATGCAGGGTCGAACTTCCGAATGGTCTCGATCTCATCCCCAAAGAAATCCAAACGGACCGGCAGTTTCTCGGCGGGCGTCCAGACGTCCATGATGCCGCCGCGTTTCGAGAACTGACCCGGCTCGAGCACGGTGTTCAAACGTTGGTAGCCAATCTCCACCCAGGATCGTGACAACGCATCGGGTTGCACGGATTGTCCAGCCGTAATTTTCCTGCAGGCCTTGAGAAAGTCGCGGCGCGGTAAAGTTCTCGTCATCAACGACCGCGCGGACGTTACAAAGGCGGGTGGAACCCAGGGTTTCTCTGCAAACGGAAGATGGTAGGCGGCCAAAGCTGTAAGGGTCTGTAATCGCTCACGTCTCGTTGTAACGCCCCAGGCGGCCTGCTCATAGAACAAAGGATTCGGTTCCGAAAAATGATAGCGCGGCGATTTGACCCAGAAACCCAACTCATCGAACAATGAGAGTGCATGGTCGGCGCGGTCTGTAATAAGCAGGATCGGCCTGTTTAGATCCTGGTGAAACGCGGCGAGAACAGGAAGTCGCGCGGCGCGCGGCAAACCCAGACCAGGTTGTTGCCCATCGGCCTGCAATTCTTTCAGCAGATGCTGATATTCAGGAAGTGCGCGGATTTTGTTTAGAAGAGATTTCATATTACCCTTAGGAGCAGCGCTTGCCGTCTTGCAACGTCGTGCTCGCGACACGAACGGTGTCCCGGCTCTGGGTGACCGCAAGGGTCACCCCTACGTTTCAACCGAACCGTTATATTTGTTCATGGCCTTATCCAATCCACCGACGACAAATTCAAGCGCGGCATCGGCAGCGTGGTCGAGAATTCCGGAAAGGAATTTCATCTCATCGCGCGAGAAACCCTGCAAGACGTAGGCGGAGGGATCCATCCTTCCGGGCGGGCGGCCAATGCCAATGCGCAAGCGCGGAAAATCCTGCGTGCCAAGTTGTTCAATGGTAGAAGCCATGCCCCTTTGCCCGCCGGGACCTCCGCCGGGGCGAATGCGGATGGTACCAAATGGAATATCAAGATCATCATGGGCGATGAGCACATTCGTCAGCGGCAATTTGTAGAAGTGGATCAATCCCTGCACAGACTGGCCTGAGAGATTCATATACGTCTGCGGTTTGGCCAGGATAAGTTTACGATCCTCATACATTGCAGTCATAACAATGGCTTTCGATTGCACCTTCATGCCGCGGGCGTTGAGGCGGACCGCGACCCGGTCAATGAGCATGAAGCCAACATTGTGGCGACTATCCCTGTATTCGCGGCCCGGGTTACCGAGTCCGATGAGCAGATAAGAAGTATCATAGGCCATATATCAAGTTCCAATATTAATAGCGGCGAAAGCGCACGATAAGACCCGCAAGCGCAAACAGCCCAACAATGACAAGTGCGCCGCGACCGAGGCTCCCATAGATTTGATTTTGTCCCAATGAGGCGGGGTTGGGTGGAAGCATCGTCGGGGTGGGACGCGGAAGATCTGTCGGTGTAGGAGACACGGCGAGCAGGAACGGCGTGGGGATTTGAACCGCAATCTCGGGTGTGGAAGTAGGGACAGATGTCGGTGTTGGTAATACAGTGTCGTTCATCACTTTGACCGGGACCAGCACTTCTTGAAATGTACCGTCTCCAAGGGTCACTCGTAAACGCAGGACATAATCACCGTCGCTGATGGAAGTTGTATCCCACACGGCGAGCGTGGAGTCAGCCATGGGCTGGGAAAACATCTGGATGTTGAACCAGGTATCACTTGAGTTCGAAGCGTATGCAAAATCCAGTTGGGCAAAGATAAAGTTAGGAATAGCCGTCGAGCCGGCAATGGTCACTTCACCGCGCAAGATCGCCTCTGGTTTGGGATTAGTGATGGCAGGCGGAGGCGAATCCTGCGCGGCAATGAGGAGCAACATAAGGAGGAGAAGGAAACGGATTTTCATCAGCCGAACAAGCAAGTTTAACATGAAGCGAAACGGCGGTCAACAATGGCATGTCACAATGGCATGTCATTGCGAGACCCAAAGGGTCGAAGCAATCTCCACGGTGACGATGAGACACTTGCACCAGCACGCACACTTGCCCCGGGTGCACACCTGCCTGATTTGCTTAGCAAATCACGGGCGGCGC
>DATDRD010000236.1:0-4766 GCA_035291925.1 Anaerolineales bacterium | reverse complement strand
CTGATGATGTTGAGTAACAGGGCCAGAAGTGCAATGATGCCAATCATCGTAGATAGTTGAAGTATCCACCGCCAGATCGAGCCTTTGCGACGGCGCCTTTTGGTGTTGACGTTGTAATTTGCCAGGGATTCTCCTCTCCCTTTGAGAGAGGGGTTAGGGCGCTGCACTGACTGCCCGATAGGGCGTGTCGAAGTGGCGAGGGCTTTCATTCGTATACCTCACGGAAACGCCGCACGATCCGCTGGCTGATGAAGTTCAATGTGAGCGTAATGATGAAGAGCAATAACCCAAGAGCGAAGATACTGTTGTAATCAATCGAGTCATACGACAAGTCACCGCCCGAAATACGTACAATATGCCCCGTGATCGTTTCCGCACCTTTGAATGGATTCAATGTGAACTTGGGCCCCGCACCGGCGGCCACTGCCACGATCATTGTTTCACCGATCGCGCGAGACACGCCGATGATGATCGCCGCGGCAATGCCCGATAACGCCGCTGGAACAACAACTTGCAAAGCGACTTCGAGACGCGTCCCGCCCATGGCGTAAGCGGCTTCCCTTAAAGAACGCGGTACTGCGCTGAGGGCGTCCTCCGTCATCGAGGTGATGAGGGGCAGGATCAGAATCCCCATCACGAGTCCAGCCGAAGCGGTGTTATAGATCTCGACCACATCTCTGCCAAAGATCGAACGGAGGAGTGGTGTCATGAACATAAGGGCAAAATATCCATACACAATCGTGGGAACGCCAGCCAGCACTTCCAAAATCGGCTTGAGAATATTTCTGGCTTTTGGTGTGGCATATTCGCTCAAATAAATAGCCACTCCAAGTCCTAGCGGAATGGCAATCAGCATGGCGATTACAGTGGTCATCAATGTGGCAGTGACCAGGGGCCAGATGCCGAAGTTTCCTGTGTGCGGCTGCCATTGTGCATTGGTGAGGCTTTCAAGAATGCTGACTTCAGGCATCTGAAAAAACAGCAAAGCCTCCTTGCCTAACTCGTAGACAATCCCGATCGTAGTGAAGATGGATACGAAGCCGCTCAAAAACAGCAATGCCTGTATGATCGTTTCTCCGATCCGGCGACGACCGCGCAAACCGGTGCTCTGTCTGCGAAATGAGGTTGTGAAGTTTCTCTTCTTTTCCTGTTCCATCATGCCTGCTCCTTACCCAGATTTATCCTTCCTCCTTCATTGAAGGAGGAAGGATATGTTTCGCAATCCTGACTTTCAGGACTACTGCTTTGCTTACATGCCCAGCGCACTGTTCCAGGCGTCAAGATTTTCCTGAGCCTTGCCCTCGCTGACAGGGAAGTAACCCACATCCAGGATTTCGTTGCCAACGTTCTCCAGATAGAAGAGGATGAACGCGGCCACTTGAGGTTTTTCCGTCATAATCGTGGGGTCGCTGTAAATGAACAACGGGCGGGCTAGTGGATATTCGCCAGATTCAGCCGTCTCAGCAGTAGGAGCTACGCCTTCAACCGAGAGAATGTTGAGTTGATCAGAATTTTCCTGATAGTAGGCAAAGCCAAAGTAACCGATGGCGAACTCACTGCCTCCCACGCCTTGAACCAACACATTGTCATCTTCAGAGAACTGGATGTTGGCGGCATTCAAGATGACTTCTTCACCTTGGGCCAGATCAGCTTTGCCGTCCGCGTCTAAATTAGCGGGGCCCATCACTACTTCAACAAAGTAATCGAACGTGCCAGAGTCGGTGCCGGGGCTGAAGCGCTGAATGGGTTCAGCGGGCCACTCGGGACGCACGTCAGACCAATTCGTGGCAGTCGAGAAAATCGCGGCAAGTTCTGCTTTGGTGACATCGGTCAGCCAGGTGTTTTCCTTGCTCACCGTGATCGCCAGCGCGTCAATCCCAACCTGGAAACCGATCGGCTCCCGCGGAGTAGCCAGAGCGGCACAGTTTTCCACTTCACTGTCTTTGATCGGGCGGGAAGCATTGGAGATATCAGTCTCACCAGCCTTGCAGAAGCGTTCAAAACCCGCGCCTGTACCAACCGAGTCAATCGTGAGATTGCCAGAAAACCCTTCTTCTTCAAAGCGTTGTTTCATGCGCTCGGAAAGTGGGAAGACGGTTGAAGAACCCGCCGTGACAATGTCACCTGAAACGGCATCGGGCGCGTATATGGCCATCGCGTCTTCGGTCGGTGCGGCTGTGGGTTCCGCAGGGGCGGCTGTAGGTCCAACAACAGGCGCTTCCGTTGCTGTGGCTCCTCCCCCGCACGCGGCGAGCACAAAGCTCATTACTATGAACACGAACATGAATGGACGAACAAATTTGGTCATTTCTATTTTCTCCTTAGTTTTTCATACATTTGGAATCTTATCAAGTAGGTTTTAAGGATAAGAGAAGAACAAGTTAACGTCTTGTTAAAGTTATAGACCCCGATGGTCGAAAGGCCATCGGGGTCTATAACAAATGAGGTGAAGTTGAACTATAAATACTGTCGAGCTTTATTTACAGTGACTGAAAAAATGGAGGGTCAAATTCTCAGAAAGAAGCACGATCTTCCAGGAGATCAAATTCTCCTGGCGCATTTTTGAAACTCGATATTGCCAACGCTATCCGATAAAAGCGTTGACGATCGTGTCCTTCTTCCATATTATGCGTTCTTGAAGCTGCCAGAGCTGTCCAGAGCAGCAATATGGCGGGCACACCCAGTACCAGATACGTTCCGAAGCAAATTTGCGGCATGTCGAACTCCTTTATAAATAACGCCTGAAACGAAAACGACCAGCAAACTCAGGATAGAAATCCTTACCTATAGGATAGCATGGAGTCGCGAATCGTGCTTTGCATCGAGTTTGCCAACACATAACAAAAGTGTAATTAACCTGAGAGGTCACCTGGATGTGCTCTTCAGAATTACATCCCTTCATTCTCTTCATCATATCGATGAGTTTTTACAATGGTTCCCCAGAAAAAAGAAATGTAAACAGGGCAAGTACAATATAGATTCCAAAACAAGTTTGCAGCATTTGAACCACCAATCCTATTCTTTTGTTTTCAATTCCAAAGGTCGATCGGAAAACATAACATGTGATGCAGGGTATGGACTTGACTCATCATTCCACTGCCAGGTGTTTAATTCAGTCATTGTGCGATGGCTAGTGAGATCCAATTGCAAGGGCGTAACGGAGACAAATCCTTCGGCGAGCGCGCCGACATCCGTGCCGCGCTCGGGAACTCCAATCGGCGCGTCGCCGCCTATCCAGTAATAAGGGCTGCCGCGCGGATCTGTCCGTTCGTCGAGGCGGCTGTGAAGACGCGCAGTCCCTGCCGGGTGAGGCGAATGCTGCGGATCTTATTTTCGGGGAGGAACGGCACCTTAACGTTCAGCAGGATTCCATTGGAAAGTCCATTCTCGATTACTTGACGTATATCGAGCCAGTCCGCAAGGATGCCAGCGTAATGGTTGCTGGTTCGATCAAGTGTGGTGGCATTATAGGTTTCGATGACAATCAAAGCCTGCGCGACTGCAGATTTGTGAAGCGCCTTCGAGATTGAATAAGCGCTCAGACTTTTCAATCCAATTCCATTTGCCATGGGATGTGGAGCAATGCAAAAACTGCCCAGGTCACCTACTTTCAGGCCAGTTTCGATTAGTGTCAGATTTTACCCATTGAAAGCGACGAATTGACAAAACACAAGAGCCTGGGAGGAGATCCAGGCTCTTGTGCGGAGGAGGAGAGGGAATATTTCTTGCGCGATCAGTGTTTTTTCTTTGTATCTTCCTGTTGGTACAGGAAGGCGTACTGCTTCTGTTTTGTGTCTACCATGAGTACGATGAGTGTGGCAATCAATGTTACGGCAAGAAATATTTCCATGCCCATAGGATAGCACGAAACATCGGATCCGCGTTTTGCAGTAGCTTAACAACGGCAAAACAAATATGAAAACTTGAGTTTTAAAAAATGAGCCTGCAAATCCATCCCAAACTTATTTACCAATCGTAACAAACCCTTCCAGGGGCGTTAATTGTCTGGGGTTAGACTAACATAGCGCCCAAACACTTATCTGGAAAGCATCGATGTCACGTAAATCTTTCAGTCAGGAAATGCAGGAGGTAAAAAACGAGATCCTTCTTCTGGTCAGCATGGTCGAAGAAGCTGTCATGGAATCTGTACAAGCCCTCAAAGACAATGACCTGGATCGTTCGCACCAGGTTCTCCAGAACGATCTGCGCATCAACAGGAAACGCTTTGAGATCGAGATATCCATTATTGTCCTCATGGCAACTCAACAGCCGGCCGCTCGCGATTTGCGCAGGCTGGCTGCCAATCTGGGGATTTGCTCGGAACTGGAGCGTATGGGAGATTATGCAAAGGGGATTGCCAATATCAATATCCGTTCGGAAGGCTTGAGCCTTCCACGCATCCTGAGGGATATTTATTCCATGGCGGAAAAAGCTGTAGACATGCTCCACCGTGCAATGACAACCTTTGCCGACGAGGATTTACAGACCGCGAAAGCCATCATTCAGGAAGATGACGTGATTGATGAGTGTTATTCTAAGTTATACTATGAAGCAGTACATAATGTTCTAGGGGATCCTAGAAATATCGAGCGCGCGAATTATGTTATAGGGGTTAGGCATCAAGACGCACTGCAAGGTAATCATGGTCGTGCGTAAAGAAGGGGATGGCATCCGCCGTTATCTTCATCTTGGTACGGGAAATTACAATGCCGTGACATCACTCATTTATGAAGATATTGGACTTTTTACCTGCGACGAAGTGATTG
>DATDRD010000235.1:0-3063 GCA_035291925.1 Anaerolineales bacterium | reverse complement strand
ATTGAACTACCTCAAATCTACCGATATCGAAGTTGGCTTGCTTCTGAACTTTGGCCTGAAAGCTGACTTTCGCCGCAAGATCTATGATAATAACCGCAAAGGCTCATTAGATTGGATGAAACCATGACCAGTTCCGTCACCCAAAGGTTCTTCCGTAAATTCCGTGTATTCCGTGTCCAAAAGGAGTATTACCATGACAAATCATGATGCTGTAATAGTATCCACAGTTAGAACTCCAGTAGGCAAAGCAAAACGTGGAGGACTTGCCACGGTTCGTCCCGATGAAATGGCTGCCACCGTTATTCAAGCCTTGCTCAAGCGGACGCCGAAGCTTGACCCCGCGCAGATCGAAGACGTGGTGATTGGCTGCGCGTTCCCCGAAGGTGAACAGGGACTCAACATGGCGCGCATGATCGCCTTGCGTGCAGGCTTGCCTAATTCTGTCCCCGCAGAAACGATCAACCGCTACTGCGCGTCAGGCGTGCAGTCCATTGCACATGTGGCATACGCCATTCAAAACGGACAGATCGAAACCGCCATCGCGGGTGGGGCCGAATCCATGACGATGGTGCCAATGGCTGGATACAAGTTCTCGCCCAATCCATACTTCGCGCAGGACCTGCCGCACTATTACACCAATATGGGCCTGACCGCTGAGAACGTTTCAGAGAAATACATCGTCAGTCGTGAAGATCAGGATGAGTTCTCGTTGCAGAGCCACCGCAAAGCCGCGCAGGCTGTGAACACAGGTCTATTCGATCCCGAACTCGTACCGGTGGATGTTGAAGTCACAGAGCTGAGCGGGCATGAAAAGCCTGTCAAGAAAAACTTTACCGTGCAACGCGATGAAGGTCCGCGCGCGGATACTAACATGGATGCTCTGTCAAAACTTAAGCCCGCCTTCAAAGAGGGTGGTACGGTGACGGCGGGCAACTCGTCTCAAATGTCCGACGGCGCGGCGGCCGTCCTCGTGATGTCTGCAGAAAGGGCGGCTCAACTTGGACTGACCCCGCTGGCAAGATTCGTTTCCTTTGCGGTTGGTGGAGTCCCGCCTGAATTAATGGGTATCGGACCCATCGTTGCCATCCCCAAGGCATTGAAGCTGGCCGGGCTTACACTAAACGATATTGATTTGATAGAATTGAACGAAGCCTTCGCCGCGCAATCGCTGGCGGTCATTCGCACACTTGAGATGGACGAAAGCAAGGTTAACGTCAACGGTGGCGCGATTGCACTCGGTCATCCGCTTGGATGTACGGGTTCCAAACTGACCACGCAGTTGATCTACGAAATGGCTCGCCGGAAGTCAAAATATGGCATGGTGACAATGTGCATCGGCGGCGGCATGGGAGCCGCGGCGATATTTGAGAATCTACAAAATTAAATGTCATTGCGAGGAACGAAGTGACGAAGCAATCTCATGTTGGATGGTTAGTTGAGATTGCTTCGGCGGAACGCTTTGCGCGCCGCCTCGCAATGACAGGAAAAAACTAAAAGGAGACTTACAAATGCCTCTCACAGTATCAGAACTCATGGAAAAAATGCCTGGAGCGTTCATCCCTGATAAAGCCCAGGGCGTGGATGCAATCGTTCACTTCAAATTCACAGGTGCGGAAGCAGGCGAATGGAATGCCACGATCAAAGATGGCAAGGTCGAGGTCGCGCAGGGGATCCCGCGCAAGCAACCGAACATGACCCTCACGGCTGATTCCGGTGATTACGTAAAAATCTTCACCGGCGAACTGGATGGTATGCAGGCTTTCATGCAGGGCAAGATCAAACTGGCTGGCGATTTGAACCTTGCGATGAAGCTGATGCAGATGTTCAAGATCAGGTGAATGCAGAACCTCGGAGATTTCCAAAATCTCCGAGGTTTTTTTACAGAACAATTCCAAAATGCTCCTGCAATAGAGCCTGATATTCCTCTTTACCTGCAATTGGCCGCTCTTCACGCAGGCCTTTGCTTGTAAGGATTAACCGCCCATCTTCAAGCGAGACGCGGCCGTCGGGTGTTGCCCTGCTGATAATGCTTCCCCGTGTGAAACTCGATTCAGGTGACGTCTGGTGATACAGGCAAGCGGCTTCATAATCAGCCGGAAAGTTGCGGGGCTGGAGATCAAAGAAATAATGACGCTCCCATAATCCATCGTAATTTTTCTGCCACGTGATATATCCGCCAGGTGTCTGCTCCAACCGGTACGCGCGCAAGCCTTGCACCTGCTCTCCACGTTCTTCAAAACTCAGCGGCTCATTAAATGAATCTCCGAAGCCGGCATCTGCCAGCCAGCGTGCGGATTGCTTGGGAATACCCACAAGCAGCGCGAGGTGGTCAAAATCGATGCCGAGCTCTCCCGTATGGTTGTAGACACGGGCGTTCAGATACGTCACATCAAAACCAATCTCGCTCAACAGCCGCGCAAAGATGCCATTCAGTTCGTAGCAAAACCCGCCGCGCTTCTGAACGACGATCTTGTTCCACAGGGCCTCTTCGCTTAACTGGATGGGGCGTTTCAATCCGATATCGAGATTCTCAAACGGTGCATGACGCATATGCGCGAGCTGTAACCCACGCAGAGTTTGCACGTCTGGTTTTACAGAGTCTGTGTAATTAATGCGCATGAGATAGGTTGGAATATCCATGCGCTGATTATAGCTGCGTGAAGAGATATGTCGTGGTGGGAACTGGCATACCGCAGTTGAATCACGAGAAGCCGTGAAGCCCGTAGAGGAGAGTTCGCATGATCAAACAAGCACCTAACATGCAATCGATTCAACAACATTTTCAGGACTTGAAGACGCTCCTGATAAGGACTGTAAGCCGTCTTTCCGGCATGGGCAACCCGACTGTTTCAACTGTCATTCAGGACATCACGCATATCTCCCAATCCTTGACGGATCTGGAGCAAAGAGTTGGCGATCATTTAAAGGCGCGGCAGAATCAGCTTGAGGCGCTGATAGGCGTGGGGCAGGCGATCAACTCTTCCCTGGGCCAGCAGCGAGTGCTCGAGGAGGTGATGGATGCGGTCGTCAAACTCATGCGCGCCGAACGCGGCTTCCTGATGA
>DATDRD010000234.1:0-5389 GCA_035291925.1 Anaerolineales bacterium | reverse complement strand
CGGATCGAGCGGGAGCTAAAATCGCTCCGGTTGCCGAGGGGCGGATAGAACTTACAATCACCACATACGGAGGATGAGGTCTATTGCGTGGTACGCGGCAAGGCACAGATCAAAGTGGTGGACGAGGACCGCGCCGTGCAGGCAGGCTCCATTGTGTATGTGGCGAAGAATGTGGACGCTTCGCGGTCGATTCCACTCGATTGAGGAAAAGCGCTGCCCTGCGACCAAAGGGAGTGTCGAAGGGCTGACGGTGCTGGTCTTCTTCGCGCCAGCGGAGTATTCGAATAAAGAATAGGTTGTTTTTGAAGAAAATCTTATGCTTTATTATTCTGGACATTACTTCCTGCTTTCCTACACTATCCAAAGTCCAAAGTATTTTAGTCTCTCGTTGGCAAATGCTAGAATAGATTTCATAAACCACGAACAATTGAATTTCGAATTTTATTTACAGTCAAATGCAGATGACAAAAACGCGTGTGAAAATATAATAATGTCATGCGAACAGGCATTGGGATTTTCTTTTGATCGACCCATCAGCGCCAGTTGGTCACTTTCTTCCCAAATCCATAACAATGAATTGCTTCTAGATAATCTCTCTGAAAAAAACATCTCTTTCAATTTAACGCATAACACTATCGATGCCAAAACTCTTCAACAGATAAAAGTTCCCTATCAATTTGATATTATCCGCTCTGAACTTGAAAAATTGGTTTTGCTACTTTCACAAGATCGGGTTCTTTCAGAGGCGGCCTTCTATTATCTAAAAGCCATTGATGAACCTGATCAGTATTTAGCGTTGTTATATAAAGCTTATGAGACCATTAGAAACACTAACGTCTTTACGAAGAAAGAAGCGAGCCGTTTCAGGCAAATAACAAACGATGAAGAAGTCATATTCAGTAGACATGTGAAACCATCCTCCAATTTGCGTGGGCTTACCCCGGAGGAGAATGAGTATTGCCGCCTTACAATAAGAAATGGGATATTGAAGTATGCTGAATCCCTAAAGTAAGTTTGCGATTAATACACTATTGATCAATAAATTAATATGCTCCAGAATGAGGAGAACTTATGCTCCAACTACGACACACCCCTTTTCACGAAAGAACTTCAAAACTTTGTCTTCCACAGAACTGGCGGCGCTGGGCGGGATATTTGGTCGCGGGCTCGTATGAATTGACGCTCGACCGCGAGTATTGGGCGATCCGCAACTCGGCGGCGTTGATCGATGTCTCGCCGTTGATGAAGTACATCATAAAAGGACATGACGCCAGCCGCCTGCTCAACCGCGTCGTCACGCGCGACATCGACAAGTTGAAGGTCGGTCAGGTCTATTACACGGGCTGGTGCGACGACGAAGGCAAGATGATCGACGATGGCACCGTCTCCCGGCTGGATGAGTCCACGTACCGCCTCACGTCCGCGGACCCGTCGCTGAGGTGGCTTTCGATGAACGCGGTCAGCCTGGATGTGGAGATCACGGAGGTAACTGACAACGTGGCGGCGCTCAGTTTTCAGGGTCCCAATTCGAGGGCGATCCTGAACCGGGTGGCTGATGATCCAGTCGACGGCTTGAAGTACTTCCGTTTCATGGAAAATAAAGTGGACGGTATCCCTGTCACGATTTCGCGGACAGGTTATACAGGAGATTTGGGATTCGAGATCTGGATGGATGCGAAAGACGCGCTCACCATCTGGGACTCACTCATGGAGGCGGGCGCCGATTATGGGATCACTCCTGTGGGCATTCTCGCGATGGACATGGCGCGCGTGGAGGCAGGTCTGTTCATGATCGAAGTGGATTACACATCCACGAGCCACGCCTGGATCGAGCCGCAGAAGTCGTCGCCGTTCGAGCTGGGACTTGACTGGACGGTGGCGCTCGATAAGCAGGGTTATTTCGTCGGACGCCGCGCGCTCGAACGTGAGAAGCGCGAAGGCTCGCTGTGGAAGTTGATGGGCCTCGAAGTGGAATGGGATGGGATGGAGCGATTGTTTAAAGATGTTGGCTTGCCGCCGCAAATCCCTGGCATGGCGGTGCGTGGAAGTTTACCTATTTTGGTTGGGAATGCTCAGGTTGGGTACGCGTCCACGTCAACTTGGTCGCCGCTGTTGAAGAAATACATCGCGCTCGCGCATTTGCAGAAGCCGTATCATGAAATCGGGACAAACGTGCGCATGGAAATGACTGTGGAACATCATCGCCAGCACGCGCCCGCGAAGGTGGTGAAGTTGCCGTTTTATGAACCTGAGTGGAAGAGGATGTAGGAGAGTGGCGAATAGCGAATGGTGAATAGTTGCTGGTTTAGTAGAAACGTGAGAATTTGCATGAATTCTTATGTTGTAGTATTAGAGATTCATGAAAATTCGCCTGGCAGGCGAAAAACACCCTGAAATCCCGTCATCAGGTGGCGGATTTTCAGGGAATTTTGCAAATTGGCCTGACAATTGGACTTGAAATTTTGTTCCAACAAGGTATAATATGCTTAATCCGCTTAGCGGAGGTGGATTGCCCGTAGGGGCAAGCGTAAAAGGGTCTCGCAAGAGGCTCTTTTATTTTTGGGGATAAAGAACTATTCCATAACCTTCCAGTTTGTTATTGTACAGTTGGCGGTTGAATTTGTGTTCAACGATGTTCATCAGGTGTTTTGCAAAGGGAGCGGGACTCTCTTTGATGACACCAAAGTGTTTCAATGCCCACATTTTGGCGGGATGACCGAGCAGATCTGCCAATTACAATCCTGAAATATTGGCCTTCTTTTCCCGTAGTTTTAGTTGGCGTGAAGAAAGCGCAGACTGAAATGACCCTGCCGAAGTAACACCCCAAATGCCGTGTTCGTAAATCCGTGTGTAGGATTCCTGAAGCAATAAATCTTCACTTCCACCGCGCGCTTCTGACATGACATCTCCCACACGGTTGATGTGATTCAAGTAGCCGGCGTATCGCTGTAACAAGAAACCCAATCCAAGATGATATGGGTGAGCGGCGGATATTCCGTAGGCGGCGAGCAAGGATGCTTTATCAATCACCACAGCAACTACACGGAATTCAGCCGATTTGATAATCTCCAGCAAGTCCGCGTCGAACTCGGCTCGTTTTTTCTCATCTTGCAAGACTTTGAATACCTTGCGCCTGTTGATGATGTCTTCACGATGCAAAATAACTGGATTGTCGGGATGATGATGAAAATGGCGTTCCTTGAAATTTTCCAGTGTTTCATGAAACTGTATGTAATCTGGATTTTGAAACCAGCATCCCAGCAAGCAGAGAAAACGATGGGCAGTTTCTGTTGTTTCTCGAAATACATGATCGCCCGATTCGTCCAGATACAAACGAAAGCGATCTTCAAACTTTGATGGGCGGGATGGGTTTGTTTCTTCCAGCATAGCTTCCCTTCCATAGCGTTCATCGCATTTTACCCTGTTTTACTGCCCCAATGAAGTATGAACGCCGCCGATTAGGAAAACACTCTTCGATTACAATTGTATAAGAAAGCCAGCACACGCCCGCGAAGGTGGTGAAGTTGCCGTTCTACGAACCCGAATGGAAAAAGAAATAATTCTGCGCGTAGAAGTCAAGGAGAAAAACAACCGGACGCAAATTTGACAGATAAGCAGGGATTTGCAGTTATGTTCTTGCCTTCTTCATCAGAAAAGACGTGATATTTCCTCTTGTCGGCGGCATCTCATAGAGGAAGATCAGGTCATGCTCATCAAAAGTGAACGGTTCCCATTCAGGGAAATCGGCAGAAATGGATACTACCCGCGCACCCTTTTTTAATTGCCTTTCCAAATGCGGGGCTAACTTCACTACTTCTTTTGAAGTTGCGTAAACAAAAATGACGTCCGCATCATTCAAATTGGCTTTGTAGAAATTGGCCCACCTCACTTGAATCTTATTCCCAAATCCACTTGCGAGAGCACGCAGCCAGATCAAGGCGCATTGAATGGGACCCACTTCGATCCCCACTGCCTTCGCACCAAACTCACGCGCCGTGATAAGGAGCACGCGCCCATCGCCTGCGCCAAGATCATATAACACTTCATCCGGTTGGAGATTTGCCAGCTTCAAGGCTTTGCGGATTCGATCTGGCTTAGTGGGGATGGAGGGCAATCCATAAAACGCTGGGACCAGAATCCATAGCAGGGCCAGAATAAATATAAGCAGGCTTAATCCGATTCCCGACAAAACAATCATGCTTCACTCTGCTTTGAGGGCCGTCCGAACCACGCAAGAATACGCGGCAGGATCACGACTCGTTGAGTCAACTCGCCGAGCGCGAGCAGAGCAAACACATTGAAGAAGATTGACATTATCACGACTGGGGAAAAAACCAAATTGGGGAAACTTGTCGCCAACCAACGCAGGCACTCATTGAAGCACTCATCTTGTATGCGTCCAAGCATCTTGAGCAAAGCCAGAAAGCCAATGAACTATTCGCTTATTCATTTGCCACGCAACAGACATTAGCTGTTGCGTGATGATTTGCTATCCTACGCCAAAATACAACTATCGAGTGCCTAAGATAA
This sequence comes from Anaerolineales bacterium, assembly GCA_035291925.1. Lineage (GTDB taxonomy): Bacteria > Chloroflexota > Anaerolineae > Anaerolineales > Villigracilaceae > Defluviilinea. The sequence continues at coordinate 859 of DATDRD010000234.1, read as the reverse complement.
TCCATGTGGTTATGCTAAACGAGCGGGTACCAAGGGTATTTAGGCGTGGGTGAAACTTAGGATTCATAGGTAGAAAAGGCGTCAGCCGACAAGGAATGATGTTCAGTTCCGCTGAGTGGGGGCGTAAATACACAAATCAATCTTAATGTCGTGAATGCACGAAGGATATGCTTGTCGTTCTCTGGGGCATATAGAGTGCCGGGCTCTAACTTATGAACTTGGCCGCCCGACTCGACCTCCCCTGAGCCCTCTATGCAGTAACATGCTTCTACGTGGTTCAGATACTGCATCCGCGATTCTGTCCCCGCATTAATGATCGTGTCGGTGATCGAATAAGGAAAACCGTCCGATTTCAACAACAATCGACGGCTTCTGCCATTACCCCAATCGATATCACGATCCGAGTCAGTGACAGAGTTAAGTTTTTTTATAATCATAATCTACTCCAATATCTTGGGGCATAACGCCTCCTGCTTCAGCCGCCTGCAAGTGGGCGAGACAAGGTATTTATAACACAGCTTTGCCAGTATTGATAATGATGCGAAGGGACATGAAGATGAGGAGTTGAAAACGGAGGCGCATAATTTATTGGGGACAAACGCAGGCAAGAATACCATAAAAGCTTTGAGAGTAGCGCGTCAACTAACAAACTCGACGCGCTGTGTCTTATTACATCCATCACTCACTTTTCATGATACTCAGTACTATATCCGTCTAATTGCATTTGTTATGATTTTCACAAATACATGCGGATATATGTATATAGCACAAAGGAGAAACAATGAATACGATGCTTGAAATGGAGGTCACCCAGCTACATGCTGAGATCTGCGCAGGGCTGGCAGACCCAAACCGCATC
>DATDRD010000233.1:0-2874 GCA_035291925.1 Anaerolineales bacterium | reverse complement strand
CTCGAATATGCACATCAGAACCGCGAACGTTTCCTCAGTGAACTGATCGAGATCCTCAAGATTCCGTCAATTTCCACGGATGCAGAATACAATGATGAAGTCCTGCGCGCCGCCGAATGGATGGCCAATCACTTGAAAAGGCTGGGTATTGAAAACGTGGCGGTCATGCCCACGGACGGTGGGCATCCGGTGGTGTACGGCGATACCATCAAAAAACCTGGTGCGCCGACTGTGCTGGTCTATGGGCATTATGACGTCCAGCCCGCCGATCCGCTTGAATTATGGGAAACCGGTCCATTCGAGCCGGAGGTGCGTGGTGATCTTTTGTATGCGCGCGGCTCTTCCGATATGAAGGGCCAGGTGCTGGCAAGCTTCGATGCCATTGAATCCGCGATGAAGAGCGGTGAGATGCCTGTCAATTTGAAATTCCTTTTGGAGGGTGAGGAGGAGATTGGCTCGAAGAATCTGGAACCCTTCCTCAGAAAACATGCAGAGAAGTTCAAAGCAGACGTTTCGCTCAACCCCGACGCCGGAATGATGGGCATTGACATGCCGACCATCACTTATGGCCTGCGCGGGCTTGCCTATCTGGAAGTCCATGTTTTTGGTCCTAAAGCCGATTTGCATTCCGGTTTATATGGCGGTGCGGTGCATAACCCCGCGCAGGCATTGGCAGAATTGATCGCAAAGATGCACGATGAAAAAGGGCGCATTACGCTTCCTGGCTTTTACGATAGCGTGCGGCCCATCACGGAACAGGAACGCGCCGATTTTGCCCGCCTTCCAAATGATGATGCACACTATTTAGCGGAAACAGGCGTCCCTGCGTTATGGGGCGAGGAGGGATACATCTCGGCTGAACGCACAGGCGCGCGTCCGACTCTCGAAGTCAATGGGCTGCTTTCCGGCTGGACGAGTCCCGGCTCAAAAACGGTACTTCCCGCAAAAGCCATGGCAAAGATTTCATGTCGTCTCGTTCCCGATCAGACTGCGGCTGAAGTGGAGGACCAGATGGTGCGTTTTATGGAAGAGAACGCACCGAAGACGGTCAACTGGGAAGTGAAAAGACTGACAAGCAGTCCGTTCGCGATCGCGGACTTGAATAACCCCGGCGTCAAAGCCATGCACGCGGCAATGGAAGGCGTATGGGGAACGCGTCCATTCTATCGTCGTGAGGGCGGTTCCATCGGCGCGGTGGCGATGCTGCAGCAGATTTGCGGCGTCGAGTCCGTTCTGGTAGGTATGGGATTGCCGAGTGACAACGTCCATTCTCCAAATGAACACCTGCATCTGCCTACGTGGCAGAAAGGCATTGACGCGTTCATCCATTTCTTCTACAACCTGGAAACCTGATTTTATGGAAGACCGAATTATCACCTACGGTGGGCAAGCCGTTATCGAGGGCGTGATGATGCGTGGCCGGAAGGCTTTTGCCATTGCCATGCGTGCGCCTGATGGGAAAATTGTCCTTCACAAGGAAAATCTCGCGGCGGTCTATCGTTCGCGCCTCACCAAAATCCCGTTCCTGCGCGGCGTGATCCTGCTCTGGGATGCGCTCGGGCTGGGTGTGCGCGCGTTGACCCTCTCCGCAAACACGCAAACGGGCGAGGACGAAAAACTCGAAGGGCCGGCGCTTTATCTCACACTGGGCTTGTCTCTGGCGATCGGCATTGGCCTGTTTTTCCTGCTCCCTGCGGGCGTGGGAGGGCTTGCCGAACATTATCTTGGCTGGAGCGCCTGGCTGAACAATCTCACCGAGGGCATCATTCGGTTGATTTTGCTGGTTGGTTATATCTGGGCAATCGGCTTCATGCCTGATGTCAAACGCCTTTTTGGTTATCACGGCGCGGAGCACAAAACGATTAATGCCTTTGAGGCGGGCGCGGAACTTACACCCGAAAACGTTGCAAAATTCCCCATCGAACATGCACGTTGTGGCACGGCGTTCCTGCTTACGCTTGTATTGATTTCCATTCTGGTCTTCACGGCGCTTGGACCGCTATCAATTTTTTGGAGGCTCGCTAGCCGCGTCCTCCTCATCCCAGTCCTGGCCGGGATTGCTGTGGAATACATCCGCTGGACAGCCAATCATCTGGATTCGCCCTTCGTTCGCCTCCTCATCAAGCCGAATCTGGCTCTGCAATCCCTGACGACCCGCGAACCCGACACGTCCATGCTTGAAGTCGCCATCGAATCGTTCAAGACCATGCGCCAGGCAGAACAGGAATTGGTGGTGTAGACTGACGCGCTGAGCGGAGTGTCGAGCGAACGCAAGACACGCAGACGAAGCGCGATGCTGCGAAAGCATCTTATAAGCATAAATAATTTGGAATCAGGACAGATTGATTTCTGCCCTTATTTACTATTAATTTTGGGGCAAGGAATTCACGCTAGAATCCCTCTCATGAAAACCAGAAAGCGGACAGGAATTGTCATTGGTTTATTGATTTCAGTAAGCCTATGCATTGTAGGCTATCTCTTCTATGACCGCGGCAGGCCCGCGCTCATCCCGATGAAACAAGAACTCTATGAAGGCGTGACATATCGCCGCGTCGTTCAATGGATCCCGCGCCCCATGATCGCGCATGTGCTGGTGATCGACACAAAAGCGAAGGGGATCGAATTCCTCGTCACGCCGCCAGACTCGGAGGGAGAGAATCCGTTGAGGGCCCGTACAACTTCTCAATTCCTGGATGAATTCGGTGTGCAGATTGCAGTAAATGGAGATGGGTTTTCTCCCTGGTGGTCGCGCGGTCCCGCAGACTATTATCCGCACATCGGTGACCCTGTCATGCCGCTTGGGTTCGCCGCATCGAAGGGAAAAGTCTATTCAACTGGTGTTGAGACAAGTATTGGCGCTGAACCTACTCTTTA
>DATDRD010000232.1:0-13210 GCA_035291925.1 Anaerolineales bacterium | reverse complement strand
TGCAGATAATTTGTCGCTTCTGGCGATGGCGCGTGCAGTGAATGATCTGGCCAACCGCGCCCGCTCGAAGAAACTTCAGCCCGACGAAGTCAAAGGCGGGACGTTCACCCTCACCAATCATGGCATCAGCGGATCACTATTTGCGTTCCCTGTGATCAACCAGCCGCAGTGCGGAATCCTTGGCGTCGGCGCGATGCAGAAACGCGTGGTTGTGATCCCCGCCGACGGCGGGACACGTGATGATGCGATTGCCATTCGTCCGATGGTATATCTTTCATTTGTGTTCGATCATCGCATTTTGGATGGCGCGTCCGCAGATGCGTTTTTGATGAAGGTTAAAGAGACGCTGGAGAATTGGGCGTAGAAAATCGCGCAGGATGCGTTCTCTAACGCATTCATATGCAATCGCTGACGTTAGAGAACGGCGGTTGCCCAAAAAGAGGAACAAGTGCTTGAAAATAATGATCACGCGAGTGTTAAGATTCATCCACCCATACTGTTATTGATGCATCTGTTCGCGGCATTTCTTCTCAATTGGCTATTCCCGTTGCCCATTGCTTTTCCCAAAATCTTGGTATGGGTGGGTTATCTCCTTATCCTTGCAGGGCTCGGACTGGCGTTCAGCGCGGCGGGTCAATTCATGAAGGTACATACAACGCTCGATCCGCACGGCTCGGTGACCGAAATCGTCACGCGCGGGCCGTATCGCTTTTCGCGTAATCCCATCTACCTTGGCTTCGTCTGCTTGTTCATCGGTTTTCCGTTCATATTCAGAACTTATTGGGGCGTGGTTCTGAGCCCGGTGTTGATGATTTCGCTGTATCAGCTCGTCATTGAACGGGAGGAGGCTTATCTGGAGAAAAAATTCAGGGATCAGTATACGGGCTACAAGTCCCGAGTGAGGCGGTGGCTCTAAAATAGAACACGCGTTCTGGTATAATCTTGCCAAAAGGAGCGTGTGTCATGTCCATTCAAAAATCCGAAATCAGATTAGATGTAAATGGCCGGCCGGTCAACGCGTATCTTGCCTCCCCTGCCGAAAGTGGTGGACCGGGAGTTTTGGTGCTGCATGCGTGGTGGGGACTCAAGCCGTTCTTCAAACAGCTTTGCGATCAACTTGCAGAACATGGATACACGGCGCTCGCGCCTGATCTTTATCAAGGTCGCATTGCCGTAACGATTGACGAAGCCAAAGCACTGCAGGAGAAAAGTGAAAGCGATCTTGAACTCATGGGCGATATGGTCAAAGCGGCGAAAGATCATCTCGCGTCGCTTCGAACGGGCAAGCCTATTGGCGTGTTAGGCTTTTCGATGGGCGCGGCTTGGGCGGTGGTGACTGCGGCAAAGGAGCCGAATGTTGCTGCGACGGTTTTATTTTATGGCTCCTACAGTGTGGATTTCAGCAAGGCGAAATCAAAATTTCTCGGACATTTCAGCGACAATGACGAGTGGGAACCCATGGATGGTGCGCGGGCCATGGAACAGGATATGAAAAATGCCGGGCTGGACGTGACGCTTCATATCTACCCGAAAGTTGGTCATTGGTTCGTGGAGGAGGACCGCCCCGAATACAACGCCGCGGCCGCGCAATTGGCATGGGAACGAACGTTTGAGTTTTTGCGTACGTCATTGCGAGCCGCGCAGCGGCGAAACAATCGCATCTAACCTGCAAACAGGAGTGCTTCGTCGCTTGCGCTTCGACTTCGCGTGCGGCTCCGCTCAGCGCGATGAGAATTGGTTAAGGGTATAATCCCCTTGACCCTTTTTAATAATAGGAGAATATTCTCGATGGCAGAAAATTTTGATGTCGTTGTGATCGGTGCAGGCCCTGCGGGATACGTGGCGGCGATCCGTGCCGCGCAACTCAAACAGAAAGTTGCAATTGTTGACAGGCAATGGCTCGGCGGTGTATGCCTGAATGTTGGTTGCATCCCGTCGAAGTCGTTGTTGAAAAATGCCGAAATTGCGCACACCCTCCGTGAACGCGGCAAGGACTTTGGTTTTTCTTTTGATAATTTAAAGCTGGATTATGGAGTCGCAGTCAAGCGCTCGCGTCAGAATTCAGACCGGCTGGTCAAAGGTGTTGGATTCCTGATGCGGAAGAATAGCATAACGGTCTTTATGGGAGAAGCACGTCTGACGAAGCCGACCACTGTTTCCGTTAAAGATAAGGAAGGCACACCTGCCCTGGCGGGCGGTGCCAGGGAGACGACAGAGTTAACCGCCAAAAACATCATCGTGGCGACGGGCGCCAGCGCGGCCGTCCCCGGTGGGTGGAAAGTGGACGGTGAAAAAATTGTCACCTATCTTGAAGCCATCCTGCAGGAAAAATTACCAAAGTCTGTCATCGTGATCGGGTCCGGCGCAATCGGTGTGGAATTTTCCACGGTATGGAATTCCTATGGTGTGGATGTCACAATTGTCGAAATGTTGCCGCGGCTTGTTCCGTTGGAAGATGAAGAAGTTTCGAAAGAGTTGAAAAAGGAGTTCGAGAAGCGTGGCATCAAGTGCCTGGTTGGAAATAAGGTTGAATCTGTTGAAGCGACCAAGACAGGCGTAAAAGTGAAAGTATCAGCAGAGGGAAAGGAAACAACTCTCGAAGCCGATCAGGCCTTGGTCGCGATCGGGTTCCGTCCCAACTCCAAAGGCTTCGGGCTCGAAGAGGTCGGTGTCAAGATCAGCGAGCGCGGTTTTGTCGAGATCAATGAGAAGATGCAGACCAATGTTCCAGGCGTTTGGGCAATTGGCGATGTGACAGGCAAATTGATGCTGGCGCACGTCGGTTCGGCGATGGGGATTGTTTGCGCGGAAAATATTGCAGGAGCTGAAACGGTCACGCTTGATTATGAAATGATGCCGCGCGCCACGTATTCTCATCCGCAGGTCGCGTCGTTCGGTCTCACTGAAGCCCAGGCAAAGGAACGCGGCTATAACATCAAGGTGGGACGTTTCCCATTCCAGGCGAACGGCAAGGCGCTGGGGCTTGGCGATTACGCGGGCTGGGTCAAGATCCTGATGGATGAAAAATACGGTGAGATTTTGGGCGCGCACATGATCGGTCCCGAAGTGACTGAGCTGCTCCCAGAACTCACTTTAGCACATTTGATGGAACTGACCCCACATGAGATCGCGCGTAACGTCCATGCGCATCCTTCTCTGAGCGAAGTGCTGATGGAAGCGGCACACGCCGCAGAGGGAAGCCCGATACATATCTAGCAATACAAGTGACCGTCAGCTTGCTCCCTTCGCAAAGATGGCGGTCACTTTGGCATTTAAACAGCTTCAATGTCTGTCGTTTATGCCGGTCATGACAGTTTCTTTTCGTTGATCAATCCCTTGTCTTCAAAAAAACAGATCTGGTCGCGCCCTCTTCCTTTTGCCTCATATAAGGCTAAGTCTGCCTGCCGGAGGATCGCCTCTGCTTCGATGTCGGTTCCGTGCAATATGCAAATCCCCATACTCAGCGTGAGTGGACGCCTGAGATCAGACAAACCGGTCATCGCGGCACGGATTTTTTCGGCCACTTTCAGAGCGCCATCGGCCTCAGTTTCAGGAAGGATGAGCGCAAACTCTTCGCCCCCAATGCGGGCCACCACATCCGCGCTGCGTCGTTCCTGCCGGAGGCAGCGTGCCACAAACTGCAAGGCCTTGTCGCCAGCCGGATGGCCAAAGGCATCGTTGTATTCCTTGAAGTGGTCAATATCCAGCATCATAATACCCAGACCGCGTCCAAATCGCCGGCTGCGATCTACCTCATTTTTGAGAAAGAGGTCGAAATAACGACGGTTGTACACGCCGGTGAGCGCATCCGTAAGTGAGAGTTCGAAGACCTGTGCATGCAAACGCGAGGCTTTGAAGGTGGCTGCGAGCTGCCTGGCAATAATCGCGCAAGGTCCTAGATTCCCTGCATCGAAAGCGACATACCCGAGAGACTCATCTTGAAACACTAATGGGACGAGGGCCAGATTCAGCACTTCATTTGATGGGTAGAGCGCTGGCGGTGGAAACTCGCGGGTAGGGAAGCGCTGGCTCGTTGGCTCAGAATGGGAATTGAGCAGGATACTCCAGGCAACGGGATCCTTTCCCTCTGCTTCAAAGAGCAGAACCTGTGAGTGCCGGACGCCCATATCAACCAGGGATGCCTCCAGAACTTCGACTGCCTGTCGTTCGTCCAGCGTGGCACTTAGCCGGGCAGTGAGCTCACTTAAAGTCTGGTCTGTAATTTCCTGCTGGTGTTGATGCCGGTAATCCTGCCGCTGGGCGCTCTCGCTGATCGCAGCCCGCGCCTGATGCAACATGTCTTCGGCGAGACCTCGAGTGCGGGCCTGCCTCCAGGTTGCCGGCAACCGAGTCATCTCACGCCGCAGAGTTGAGATGATATCCTGCCAGGGATCTATATTGTCCTCTGCCAGCTCAAGTTCCTGGAGAAGCTCCATAAGCATCGCTTGAAAGTGAGTGGAATTGCCATCGTTCACACTCATATAAAAGGCTTGTACCAGGTTGGTGCAGAGGCGCTGTATCCGCTCCCCATTCGGGAACCGTAATGCAGAGGGCAATGTGGCAAGCATTTCGTTTACGATCTGCTGTTTGACCCCGCTAATAATTGAGGCGTGTGCCTGGGATCGGCTGGGGGTTACCAGTAATCGCGGCTCTGCATCGGCTGCTGAAGACACAATGTGCGGGATACAACCGCAGGATTGACGAGGCACCAGCCGGGTCGGTATACGGACTGATTCCAGGTGATGTTGCCCGACAAGGTGATCCACCATAAGCACGAGTGCCTGCTGGCCAATCTGGGTTAGAGGAACATGAATGCTCGTAAGTGGCGGTACCTGGGCTATGGCACCTGGCTGGTCGTCAAAACCGATTATGGCTATGTCACGAGGGATTCGCAAGCCCCTATCCCGAATGGCCCGCATGGCCCCAATGGCGCTATTATCGTCGCTTGCTACCAGCGCGGTAAGCTTAACTCCCGAGTCGATGATTTTCTGTGCCGCATCATAGCCTCCCATGAAAGTGTGCCAGCCCTGCGCGACCAGCCTCGGATCCGCGTCCAGCCCGCAATCGACCACGGCTGAACGATAAGCACGGAGTCGTGATTCGCTATCACCTTTGTCGTCCGGGTCACCGGCGATGAAGCCGATGTCGCGATGACCGTGACCCACCAGGTGTGCCACTGCCTGGCGAATTCCCGCCTCGTTGTCGACTGAGATCATGGGTTCTCTCTCCCCTGTCGCAATGAAGAGAACAGGATAACCCTGGTCGCTCAACTCCTGAAGGTAAAGGGAGCGGGCCTCATGGCGCAGAGGCGCGAAGACGATCAGGCCGTCTGTGTTCCATGGACCGACCGGAACGAAATCAGAATCTGGGGAAGCCTCGGGCCAGGCTGGATAAATGCCGTCGGAATCAGTCAGCCGCCCCAAGCCCCACGCCAGCAACAGATGACACTGCCTGATGCGTGCCGCCGACTGCATACCCTCCAGCACAGACGCAAGGTATTGGTCCGGTATCTTGCCCTCAAGGGCTGACCACCCCGGTAAGATGCCAATCGTTGGCCGATCACGCTTGAACTTTGACATTCCGACGGTTCCTGCTGATGGACTTTAGTCGAGGCCGCTGGGTAATAACGTTGTCTGAGTTGTGAGCATTCGTGACCTATGCAGTGTCAGTAACCTTTCTGATTTCGGCGGGATCAACACTGAAGATAGTCTCAAACTTGTCCTGGGTAGTCAAGTGTTGTCGAGTATTGTAATTGTACCCCCTCGTCATAATCCTACAGGCACATTTCAAGCTTTCCAGCGTGTATGCTGCCTTCCATCGTCACTGGCAAACCTGTGTGGCGTTATGGTATCACGCTCGGTTGATGAAAGAGTCAGGTAAATACACAAAACGGGGCATCGGATCCTTTTCCAAACTCAACCTGGGAACTTGTTGCGGGTGAAATCGGTCTTATGGGTATAATATCGCTCCATGTTTCTTTCGATGATAAAATTAGGTGCTTTTTATCACAATTGGGCAGGAGGCAGTATGAATGATCCATCCAAGACCAGTCCAAGGGGACCTTCACCTATGCAATCACGTAATGGAAGAAAAGTATCACAGCGGGGCTTGTTGAGCCTTGCCATGCTGCTGTCGAGCATCGGTGCATTGACCTTTGCCCTGCTCGGCGGCGCGAGGTTGATCCTGGATATTTTCAGCATCGGTTTGGCGAACTCTCTCAATGGCTTGGGCACGAAAGCCTTCGTGATCGGCCTGGCTTACGTGGTCGGCTGGCTGGCGGCAATGGTCGCGATCCGCGTGTATAGCAACCTGATCCTGCCGATCATTATCAACTTTTTTGCGTGGGGCTGCCTTGCGGGGGTATGCGTTCTTTATTTATTGGTTCTGCAAAGATTGTATATGCAAAATTATGATATGCTTCACTATTGGGCGTATCTGCTGATCGTTGCGGCTGGCCTGTTTGCGATGGTTGGGCTTCACTTGATCATCGAGGGCCATGAGCTGAGACCATTTTCAATCCCATTGCTTATTATCAGCCTGATCCAACTGGGTTTGATCGTGTTCCGGTATGTTTTTACCGGAACGGCAAGCCCCGCTTACCTATGGAAAGATCTGTTGTTCTTTGTGGGGATGGCAGTTTTTTCATTTTACATGCTTGCGCATGTGGGCCTTCTTAAGCCTCTGCGCACGCGGCTGACCAACTACTTCGACAGAAACAGCAAGATGATCCGAACAGAAGATTGAGTTCCGAATCAAAACTTCCGAGCCTGGTGATAAAGGTTTCGGAAGTTTTCATTTACGGCATTCTTTGTTTATGGCTCTGGCAGGTCCTCCCACTTCGGGGATGCTGCGCGACAAACCTGCTCTAATTCGCCAGCGGTATGTGCATGATGAACGTACTACCGGGTAGTTTCTCCTCGTCATACCCGGGACTTTCCACCCAGATCCTGCCTTTGTGCGCTTTGACGATGCCTGCTGCGATCGCAAGACCCAGGCCCGGGCCGCCCCCCTTGAATGTAGTGCGGCCTGAGGAATGCAATTCCACTTTGCCGAGCTGGTAGAGCTTTTCGAAAATAATCCCATGGTTGGCGGGGTCAATCCCTATACCCGTATCATGGACGCGTATCTCGCAATACCCGGCGCGCCCGTCGGCTTCGATGGAACCTGCACTGACAGAGATGGAACCGCCATCGGGTGTGAATTTGAGGGCATTGACAATCACATTATCCAGTGCCTTCTGCAGGAGCTGGGGGTCCGCCATCAGCGGTGGACAGGCGTTGATTTCCGAATCCAGGCTGAGGGTGATCCGACGCGCCTCCAGCTCCTCCGCATAATCTTTTTGAATCAGCCGCAGGATCGGGCCAAGAGTCACCTTCTCGAGATGGGGGGTCAGTATTTGATTCTCGAGGCGGGCGACATCCAGCATGCTGTTGACGATTTGATGTAAACGGTTGGTGCCCTGCAAAACGCCATCAATCGCCTGCATGAGCGGAGGCCTGTCCAGCGCGGCCGCATCCGATTTGATCATGCCCATGTAACCTTTGATGACAGTCAGTGGAGTGCGGAGCTCATGTGCTGCCACCTGAATGAAGTCGCTCTTGTTCTTATCCAGTTTCTCGAGAGTGATATATGCATTGTTGAGTTCGTCGACGCGCTGCTCAACCATGCGCTCCATCATTTGATTGAAGCGATTGACCTCATCGTAGAGTCTCGCGTTCTCGAGCGCGATCCCGGCCTGGATTGCGAACGTGGTGGCAAGCAGAATGTCGTCCTGGTTGAACGCCGCGGGTGTGCTTCGGCTGAGAGTGATCATGCCGGTCACTTTATGTTTGGAATGAAGAGGGATGCCAAGCCACGAACGATCCTCCGGCAGCCATTCAGGCTGGGACCAGCCCTGCATGTTTCTCACATCAGGGATCAGCATTGGCTCTGATTGCAGAGCAATGACGTGATAAATATTTGTGCCTTCCACATTGTATTTCAACTTTGCCAATGGGGCATCTTGCGGCAAGCCCTGATGTGCCAGCAGGCGCGGGACGCCATTGACATCTTCCAGGAACAGGGCACTGCGGTCATTTGGGACCACCTGGGTTAACTGGGCGACGATCTGTTGCGGGACCTCCGCCACAGTCCCCAGCGAGGAAAGCTGACGTGACGACTTTGCCAGCGCTTCCGCCGCCCGGCGACGGGCCTGCTCGCTGGAATATAGTTTTGCATTCTCCGCTGCGGTCCTTTCCGCGAACTCCTTGGCGATTGCCAGTTCTATGGCACGCTCACGCGCCTCAGAAAGCAGGCGCTCCACTTCCTGCTGTGCCTGTTCGCGTTGCTGGACGAGCATGGTGCGCAACAGCGCACTGCTAACCAGATTGCGTATGCGGACATATATTTCCCAGTCGCGTGGACCCATTTCCACCCACATGAAACCGAAGCGATTCCGGGCGAGTGACAGCGGCATCACGACGGCGGTGTAACGATGATCCTCAGGCGTTTTACCGCGTGGCACGAGTTGTCCTGTCCCAATGAACGTTTGTTTGCGCGGGATCTCGAATTTTGATCCCTCATACTGAAATAACAGGCGATAACTCTCAGGCGGCGGTGCCGAGATCGATTGCGGCGCGGTCACATCGCTGTAAAACATCACGTACCAGCGCCCGATCCCCATGGCAGGGAAATGTTCAGAAATGGCGCTGCCAATCTCATCCAGGCTCATGGCAGGTGCCATCGAGAAACTGAAACCCTGCAACACGCTTTCCTGTTGTTCCAGCACAAGCCTTCGATAGGCCTGTGAGCGCTGTGAAAGTTCACCTGCCAGCAAGCGCGCCTGCTGGAATAAGTTCTCGGCTCTCAGCATTGCGGTATGGCTGGTGATGCCGCCTAATGCATACCGGCGCATCGTCGAGATCATGTTATGCCACACGGATGTGGTAAGACCGTGTTTTTGCATGAGTTCGATCACGGCATTGATCGTTTTCAGGAAATCATCGCTGGATAGTTTCTCGTGCAATGTCAAAAGGAAGGCATCCCAGGCGCGGCCAAAGGCGTCCTTGAATTGCAGAAGCGCCGGGTCCTGTTCCGTGACGCCTGCCGAGTTCAACAAAGCGCGCAACGCGGCTTCGCGCTTATTTTCCAGCCTGCCTGTTTTTGCAACATCGCGCGGCGCCACAGCCGCCTGGCGGACATTCTCCGGCAGGCATCCACACGACCAGCGGACCAGTAATTGTGTGGGCGTGAGTGTGACTCGCTGAATCTTTTCTCCATTAATGCGTTTGAGCAAAGCCTCCAGCGCGTGCTTTCCTGCGGTGTAAAACGATTGGCGCACAGTGGTCAAGGGCACGCCGGTGGCCTGGGCCTCACGCAGATCGTCGAAACCGGTGACAGCCACATCATCCGGGACGCGAATGTCACGCTGTTGAAGTGCCTCCAACGCGCCGAAAGCCATGCGGTCATTCGCGGCGACAAGGGCCTGAAAACGAATCCCGCGCTCATCCAGCAGTGTACGCACCGCGGCCCTGCCGCTTTCCAGCGTATAGTCGCCATCCACCACCTGTCTTTCTTCATAGCGAATACCGTGCGCCTGGAGTTCATCCTGATATGCCTGAAAACGCTGCTCGGAGTCTATTTGACCCTTGATGCCACGGATAAACGCGATCCGTTTGTATCCATGCGTTTCGATCAGATGGCGCAGCGCGGCGCGCATTCCCTCGATATTATCCGGGATGAACATGGAGGCGCCTTCCATCTCCACCGATTGGGTTACGATGGGCAGATCGCCATATAAATCGGAGAACGCCTTGAGGTCCTCGGCGCTTGTTCCGTAGGCGACATCGGCAGTCAACAACAAGCCATCGAGTTGATCGGGCTTGGCAAGGTCGTACAGTCCATAGGATGGTTTGGTTTGATCCGGCTCCCTCAGAGGCGTGAGTCTTCCCCCAATAAAATGCACAAGGTTTACATTATTTTCCTCGGCGGCCGCGCTGGTGCCTGCGATGAACTCCGCTCCCCATTCACGGCCCACCTGGGATGCGAACACGCCGATGGTTTTACGTTCGGAATATGATTTTATCGGAGACAGCATTACATGCTTCCTCTTGAATGGAATGACGGGATTATATCCTTGATTTCAGCACGATATAAAACAAAAGAATGACAGACTCGCTTCACGCTTCGCGCCAGCCGGGACTTGATTCCGTTATGGAGAAGATTCTCTCTTTGCTCAAGCCACCGCCACAGGCATAGTTAAAGTGCGAGTCTCATCTGCCACTGTGACAACTCTTCGCGCTCAAAACCTGCCCGCTCGAAGACCTTCCCAAACTCTTCGGGAAATAGCGTGGGGACATGCCAGGTCCTGCCCGCATGATGGGCAATGATGCTTTTTAACATATCTTTACCCAGGCTATTTCCGCGTGCGGGTGGCTCAACGAGCAAAGACCAGATCACCACGTGCTCTGCATCTGGATTCGAGATCACCACATAGGCCTGCCCTTTGCAATACGCGCGTGGGGGTGGCGTCATCTGCGCGATACTTTCACCAGATAACTGCCAGGGCAGGTCTGATAACCCGTATTGCAAAATCAAACGGCCTATATCGCGAAGATCCATTTCCTGCAAATCAGTTGTCTCATGTTCTGATTCATCCTTGTGAACCAGCCCGATTAATCTTCTGACGATTTGAAAACCATATTTCTGATATAACCTGACAGCAGGCTCATTTTGTTCAATCACTTCGAGCACCATTTCATGTTCCTGGCGTCCTCGTGATTCCTGAACAAGCTTATCCATGAACCATGTGCCCGCGCCCCTGCCACGCATTCCTGCTGAAATTCCCATCGCTGCGAGGCGGCTGGCGCGAAGCGTGCCACGGCGCGCGATCAACGCGATCCCTGAAGGTTCTCCACCTGCAAATAGCACGCGGCTGGCGGATAAGTCCACGCTGTCTTTGCGGAGCATCCCCAGAAACGCGGGAACGTTGAACTGAACGGGAACGAAATAGTTCTCAAAGCCGTGATTTAACAATTCAACGAGATCAGGCAACGGGTAGTCTGAAGCGGGTTTGATGTCGAATTCCATTTGATCTCCTGTCGCCACATTCTACCCGCGTCCATTGTATAATCGGCAAATCCAAAAGGACCCTCTCATGACGGATTTTTCCAGATTGGCGCGCAAACTTACCTGGGTGCTCTTTGCAAATCAAAGCTTGGCATCCGCGGGCTTTATCGCATCTGCAACGATCAATTCCATCATCGGGGCAAAACTGGGCGGTAATCCTTCCTTTGCCGGTGTACCTTCTGCTGTTTATCTTTTAGGCGCGGCCTTGGCTGCCTCAGCCTGGGGCTATCTCATGGACCGGATCGGCCGGCGCAATGGGATTGTCTCCGGGCTTGTCATTGGTGTAATTGGTAACGCGCTGGTTTTATATGCCATCGGTATTTCCTCCTTCTTGTTATTTCTTGCTGGCATGGTCCTCATGGGTATCACAAATGCGGCCGTTGTATTGGGGCGCTTTGCCGCCGCAGAAGTGAACCCGCCTGAGAAGCGCGGCGCGGCGATCTCGAACGTGGTTGTGGGAGGCACCTTTGGCGCGATCGTGGGGCCGCTTCTCGTTGGGCCGATGGGGAACTTCGTCAAAACACTGGGAATGGATGAGCTTGCAGGAGCGTATCTTGCTACTTTGATCCTGTTCGCGATTTCATCCATCGTTGTCTTTGCCGGGCTTCGACCCGACCCGCGCGACCTCGGCAAACAGGTTGCCGCGCTATATCCTGGTCCCATATTGACCGGTGAGGCACGGCCCATTTTTGAGATCTTTCGCCAGCCTGCCGCACTGGTTGCAGTCACCGCCATGGTGCTCGGACAGGTTGTGATGGTCGCCATCATGGTCATCACCTCCCTGCATATGCGCGACCACCAGCATAATCTCAGAGATATATCGGCTGTGATTTCCTCACATACGCTGGGCATGTTTGCCTTTTCCGTTCTTTCAGGACGTCTCTCAGACAGGTGGGGGCGCGGGCCTGTAATTCTGGTCGGCGCGTCCACGCTTTTGCTGGCCTGCATCACTGCACCTCTATCGCCAGATGTCGTTCCGCTGGCAGTCTCATTGTTCCTGCTTGGCCTGGGCTGGAACTTTTGCTTTGTGGGCGGCTCGGCCTTGCTTTCCGATCAACTTTCTCCTGTTGAACGTTCCCGTACTCAAGGGACGAATGACCTGCTGGTGGGACTGGCTTCCGCGACAGGCAGTTTGGGGAGCGGCTTCATTTTTGCCGCATCGAATTACACGGTCATTGCGCTGGTGTCTGGTGTACTGGCGCTCATTCCACTTTTCATGTCACTGCTCTGGATCAGAAAAAGGGCTTTGCCGGTAACGGCTTATACTGATTGATCCCAAAATCAAACTCGCCCCGAAACCATTCTTCGGGGCGAGTCATGTTATATATCACGTGCGTATCATTGTGAGTAACATCTTGAACCGGGAGATTGCTTTCACTGCGTGGGGTTCATCAGCAGGCATGATGATCGCATCACCGGTCTTCAAGTTGAAGGCTTTGCCCGAAATCCTGATCTCGGCCTCGCCATCCAGCACATGGACCAGAGCGTCAAACGGTGCCGTGTGTTCGCTCAGCTCCTGGTCTTTGTCAAAGGCAAAGAGTGTCACGTTCCCGGCATCTGCTTTGGTGATTTGTCGGCTTACCACAGAGCCTTCCTGATAAGCTGCCAGTTCTGCTATATGCAAAACTTCGGATTTTGGTGCTGTTGCCATAATGTCTCCAGATGTCATTGCGAGCCGGAGGCGAAGCAATCTCCAGCTAGACAGAGGGGGGTTATTAATACCAGGATTGCTTTGCTCACTTGGTCTCGATACGCCGCTTGGCGGCACTCGACCAGCGTTGGCTCGCAATGAAATTATTTGATCTCGATCTGGTACGCGGCGGGCAATCTCGTAAAGCGCGTAGTTCCTGTTACAACCAGGACGGCCTCATCGCCCGAGCTCAGCGATAATGGGATTTCCGCCGACTGATCTGCGTTTAACGGGATCTAGGTCACAGTGGTGGTATCGCCTCTGATAATGAGAGCCAGGCGATAGGTCTGCGGAAGAACGTTTTCGACTCTTGCGAATCCCTTCGGAATCCAGCCTCCGTCATCCGCTTCAAAATCGGACTGGTAGTTGATCGCGTCGATCTGAACGTCATCCAGCAAAAAGCCTTCGCCGTTG
>DATDRD010000231.1:0-7332 GCA_035291925.1 Anaerolineales bacterium | reverse complement strand
GTGGTAATCGCCTCTGCCATTCATAGAACAAATGTTAAATGTGACATTGTCGAACTAATCCAATTTGGAAATCAAGCGTTAAAAAAGTTGAGTTCCGAGATTTCCAAATCTCGGAACTCTTTATATCCAAGAGATTTTTATTTCATCTTGCAAAACTTTGAACTCTTTATCTCCAGTTATCAGTTCAGCTTTACGAATTTTAGCAAGCGCCGCGGCAAAACAGTCGGCATAAGACATTTTGTGTTGAGATTTGAAACGCGCGGCTTCCTGAGTGAGTTCCCAATCTACATTTTCAAATTGAATTCGCAGGTCGTGAAGCTCCTTGATACTTTTATTCGCTTCTTCTTGTGAGACTTCTCGCGCAATAATGTACCAAACTTCCCCAACGTTAACCACTGTCATAAAGACAGGGATTGAATCTTCGTGTGCGCTGGCAATTAAGTCTGCTATTTGTGGGGCGGAAGGCTCATCTTCAAGATAGGCAATCACCGCCCACGTATCCAATACGTACGCTTTGGCTTTACGTGCCATTTAATACTCTCTTTCCCGCTTCTTCTCAGCCATCAATGCCTTCATCAGCCCTTTGCCTTTATACTTTCCACGCAGGCTGTGAATGTAATCACGCGTTACGGGAGTGAGAATGAGTCTTTTATTGGCTTCATCCACGTCAATTTGAAGGTATGTCCCCTCCTTGATGCCCAATTGTCGGCGAACTTTTGAAGGGATGACAATCTGTCCCTTTGATGTGGCAACAGTTTCCATAATTTGTTCTCCTTTCGGAATTCTTATGAAATTATACTAAATGAAGAAAGGTAAGTCAAGTTAAACTTTTCCTACAATATGGAATTTTGGTAAATTGGAATGTTCCTGCAATGATTGTTCCACCCCATTTATGAGGGCCCTTCACTGCCCCAACTTCTCAGGACTAAAGCACGGCTCGTAGTTTTGAACCGCACCACTTCGACAGGCTCAGCGCGGCGCCCTGACCCCTCTCCTACAGGAGAGAGGGGACTCACTGCTATTCGACAAGCCATAAAACTTGCAAATCTTTCACGACTTCAAATTCAGGATCGCCAGTTACGAGTGTAGCTTTTAGTTCCTGAGCCAATTGGACGGCGAAGGAATCCGCATACGAAATCGCATGGTTTGCTTTTATCCACGCCGAGGCAGGAATCCGTTCTTCGCTGGCTTCGAAAAGGGTGATAGGTAAATTGCGTAAATTTTTCAAGAGAGATTCGGCAGTTTTGTGTCCACGGTTACGCGCTGTCAAATAAACGACTTCGCCGGCGTTGATAAGGCTCATCATAAGTTCAACCTTATCTTCACGGGCGTTGTTCGGTAACTCAAGTACGCGTTCGCCGCCGTCCCTTCCTGAAAATATGCGAGGACCGCAAAGCTGTCCAGCACGAATACGGGCTCATTTTCTGCCATGCCATCTCTTGATTTTGGCTTCCTCGAGGGCCAGATCGGCAGCGCGCTGCGCAAGCAGGGCTTTGGTCAAGGAAGGCTTGCCCGCGTATTTGCCATACGTGGAATGGATGAATTTTGCGGTTGCCCTTTTCAACCAGCGGGTTTGACCGATCCATTCATCGGCTTGAGTCTCACGCAGAACACGATCCAAGGCATTAATGGTTTCGTTCAGGCTCATGCTTTTTTGAAATGCAAGGATGATTCCTGCGTGGTGTGGGTAACGATTTCCCAAAATAATAAAATCACGTATGTTGTATGTAAAAATGGCGCGACCTTGGGCGGTCGTGCCGAGTAATTGTCCTTCATCGCTTGCGTCAAGCGGCATCCATTCAGTGGGGGTGCGCGTTACATCATGTCCGCGGTCGAGCAGAGCATTATGTAAGGCTTTGCTGGATGTGTCCGCGTCGAGATGCAGGTGTAATTTTTTACTCACCCTTTGGCTCCAGCGCGGCTTCGAGTTGAATGAAAGCGTCTATTTCAGCGCGATGGGCTTCGTAAAAATCCAATACTTCCTGCACTTGTGTTTCAGTCAGGTCATAGTCTTCAGCGATTTCGGCAGGAGTCATATTTTGCGCGGCGATGACAATCGTTTGCACCCGAATTCCGGTACCACGCAAAACAGGAGCTAGAGAACCAGATGCACCGCGGCGATAGGTGATATTTGGAAAATCAGGATCATCCAGCCCCTGCATTAGTCCGCCCACTTTTTCTGCTACTGACCATAGAATGAATTGATTGAGCGAAACGCCCTGCTTTTTGGCAAGCCGTTCGGCATCCCGTTTTAGGCCGTTTGGAAGGCTAAGAGCATAACGTGTCATAGGATGTCTCTCTTTCTGATGTCGTATAAGACATCATAAATGACATCGTTATTTTGGTCAAGCTTTGCGTGGATTTTGTTAGCGCGCCAAAGCGATGGGACGCGCCCTTGATGAAAATTGGCTCCTGCGAGTAACCTTGATGTCTCTACACCGCCGCAAGGCGAACATCGGGAGACCCACATGAGCCAACTGATACTGATGATAGCGAAAATTGACGAACTTGACAACCCTGAAACCCTGACCGAATTGTGGCGACAAACCATGCCGATCGTGAACCTGTCGGACATTAGGCCAGCACATTATTTGAACGAGTTGGAGAGCCAGGTGAGCGAGACTGGCTGGGAAGCGATGCGCCATTTGATGGTGGAGCAATGGAGATTGAGCGATGGTCTGCTGGTGGAACGATTTCGCCAGGAGCAGGCCGGTGCGGTAGTTGGGGATGGACACGACCTGTTGAAAGTCGCCAGTCGGATGGGCGTGGTGCAATTGCCGCGTCAGGTGTGTTACCTTCCGGGTAGTGAGCGGCACACGTTGCCGGGTAATGCTGGTTTGCCGGAGCATGAAGGACAGGTCACCACGCGGGGTTTGCAGGAATGGGTCTGTCTGTTGCCACAGGATCTGCCTTTTGGCACGACGGCGCGTCTGTTGGGATGGATGGCGCATGAGCCGGAAGTCGTGTCGGAGACGCAGGTGCGCCGCTGGGTCTGTCGGCATGGGGAATGGATCCGCCAGGTAGAACAAGCGGAAGTGGAAAAACTGGAGCAATCCCCGAACCTGGAAGGGTTGCAAGCACGGTTGCATCCAGTCCAGGAACCGCGCCGTCCAGCGGCTTGGGCGACGGAACTGGATCAGGTGGTGGAAACTGCCCTGGCGCAACCCAACCCAGCGCCTCCCAAAGGAGTGTCTGCCAGTGATTGGGAGCGGGTGATCCAGGTGCGCCGCGAGGAACCTGCCCTGCGGGCGGAGGAGTTGCGTCGTTTGGGACCCAAAGTTCGGCCGGGTGAGATCCTTGCCAGTACCGATGAAATCGTTGTGCGGCGTCCAGAAAATCGGCGTTTCCTGGAACTGGGAACCGCCTGCGTACGCACTACACACGGTTATCGCTACTTGAGCGGAAAAATCGAGATGGTCTTGCGACAATTGTTGCTCTTGTTGATGTTGTGCGGCGGGCTCAAGGCGCAAGTGATTTTGATCGGTGATGGGGCGCGCTGGATCATGCGCTTTTTCCAGGAACGTCTGGCCGCCTGGCCAAGGGCAATCCTGCTTTTGGATTGGTATCATTGCCGCAAGAAATGCTATGACTTGACCAGCCTGATTTGTCGCGGCCGAAAAGCCAAAAATGAGTTGCTGGGCTTGTTGCTCAAACAGCTTTGGCGCGGCCAGGTTCAGGAGGCTTTGGATATTCTGGAAGAGTATCACCCTCAGGCGAAGAACATCGAAAAACTCGATGAATTGATCAATTATCTCAAAACCCGACAGGCCTACATCCCCAACTATCAGGAACGTCGGGCGCATCGCCAATACATCGGCAGCGCACACGTCGAACAAGGCAATGACCTGATTGTGGCCCGACGACAGAAGCATCAAGGCATGCACTGGAGCGAGCAGACCAGTGACGCTCTGGCTGCCCTGCGAACCTTGTTGCTCAATGACGGTTGGGATTTGTACTGGCAGAAACTTCAAGTCTTACCTCTGGCTATTCAGGCGACTCCCTGACTATCCCATCGCTTTGGCGCGCTAACTGGATTTTTGAATACCAACAAACTCACTGCCCCAGTTTTTCAGGGCTAAAGCACGGCGCGTAGTCGTATTATCCCTCACCCTGCCCTTATCATCCCCGAAGGGGGCTCCTACCCTTCGACTTCGCTCAGGGCAAGTTTGGGAGAGGGGAGTCGCGGCCCTATTCCAGGTTTTCTAAATCAGCCAAGTCTTGATGACGACCTGTGGCTTTTTTATTTTTCTTGAGATTCTCAAGGTCAATGAAGTTGACCGAAATGCCTTCCACATCCACAGTTGTGTGTGCAGGATAGCATTCGGAAAATTCTATGCCTGGCAGGGTTGTCAGGATATCAATTCGTCTTGGGGGATAGCCTAACTGAATGATTTGGTCGGGTATAACGAAATCTGATACTTTCAAGTCCAGGGAACCAAACCCAAATTGATCAAGAGCTTTTACAATTTTGGACGCGTTTTCACCGGTCATTTCCACCCAAACATCCATGTCTTTTGTGTAGCGTGGATAGCCATGAAACGCGACAGCGTATCCCCCAACCACGAGATAGCGGACACCGTTATCGTTTAATGATTGTAAAAACTCTTTGAAATCCTGGTTCAGCACCGTATCTCCAGCGATGATATTCCTGGCGGATTTCCTCCAACGCGGCTAAACGCGCCGCATAGGATTGCTCTCGCCAGTATGCCGCGTCCGTTTTCTTATCGCTTAGTTTTGCTTTTGTGACTACTTTTTTGATTTCAAGTGTTCGTTGCATGGCTTAAGTATACCCTACTCATTGCCCCAACTTCTCAGGACTGAAGCACGGCTCGTAATTGTATCCCAGGATCAAAAGGTAGTGCGCGGTGCTGTTTGGGTCTGATGCGGGGATGAGACTGCCGGGCAGCAGGCCCATCACGTTCAGGATGGGGTCGCTTTGGGCGCGGTCTTGCGCGGTGGTCTTGTCGAGCAAAACGGAATAAGCATAGTCCTGTCTGTCAGATGGGATAACGTGTGTCTCGTAACCCGCGTAGTTGAGACGGGAAGTTGCCAATTGTTCATATCCCGCGATGGATGTGCCGTTCATTACGTCAATGACGATGGTCTGCCGTTGAACGGTCTGGGTGGAAGGGGAGAGCGCTTCCGTTAACATCTGCTGGAGGGCCTCTTCGTTTGGGAGCAGAACGTACGCGCCAGCATCTGTGATCCATGCACTGACAAGCGGCGGCCTGATGTAATAACTGCGGATATCGGCATTCGTCATTTTCGGTGCGTAGAGTGCAAGCTGTAAAAGATCGCCAAGCCCCAGATCAGTCTCCACCGAATCCTTGAGGGTGTTGTACAACTCCGGGATGCGCGCGAGCGTTCCTGCCTGCAGGGCTTGCGTGAACAAGGCGCGCAATACCTCCTGCTGGCGGCGGCCGCGGTCGAAGTCACTGGACTTTTGACGCGAGCGCGCGTACCACAACGCAAGGTCACCATCCATGTGAATGAGACCCGGTTCGACCGTATACAAATGCCAGTTGGCTTCGATCAGCGGGTTGTAGCTTGGATCGATCAAGCGCCAGTCTGTATAAGCGCACGAGACCGGCATGTCTACGCCGCCGAGCGTATCCACAATTCGACTAAAGCCATCGAACTCGACCATGGCAGTATGGTCAATGCGAATGCCGAGATTGTAGAGGATCGTGTCCTTAAGCAAGCCCGGCCCGCCGCCAGGATAGCCAACGGAAACCCCGTGCTGATAGGCAGCGTTGATGCGCTGATTCTCCCATTCAGGAATGTATACCCATAAATCACGCGGGATGGAGATGAGGGATACCTGTCCCTCATTGGGGCGCAGGATGGCGATGACCATCGTGTCCGTGCGAAACGAACCGCCTGGTCTTCGATCCGAGCCGATCAACAGGAAGTTGACAGTCTCCTGCCCGTTGTTGAGGATCTGACTGCCCGACCCGGCGGCGTCAATCGTTGCCAGGGGCGCAAGGGTATTGATGAGGATGTTCGGATCGATCGTCGGGAGTTCGGTCTGAGTGGTCGCGTGGAGAGTCGCGGTTGGGGTAGCGGGATCAGTGGTCGGCTGGGATTGCAGCGTGCCAGTCGGAGTCCAGGGAACGGGTTGAAAGGGAGTCGGGGTCGGCGAAGCGTTTGGCGCGGGGGTCACCAATACAAATGGCAAGGCGGGTTGCACATTAGCGGATGCGGGCGCGATAGTTCCACATCCGGCGAGCAGTGGACCTGCTAGGAGAATCACACGGATAAGGTTTTTCATGTGCTATTGTGAGGGTGGGAATTCGGTACCGGATGTTGCAGTTGGGTAGGGTGGGATTTCGGTAGTGGATATTGCTGTTGGGGAGGCAGGCACCGTTACCGTTGATGTCTCAGTGGGAGGGAGTGTCGAACTGGGGGTTACTGGGGTAGCAACGGGGGGCGAGGTATTTGTGGAGGTGGGGAAGTCCGGGATTGTGGTATTGCTGGGGATGGGCGTACGTGCAGGCACGTTCGGTACCCACAGTCTCTGACCTGCATAGATGATCGTGGATGCCCCCATGCAGTTTGCGCGTTGCAGTTGGGGATAGGTAATGCCATACGAGAGGGCAATGCGGAACAGGTTATCGCCTGGTTGAACAATGTGAGTTTTTACCCATCCGGCAGGCGGGCCGCATGGGATGACCGTGACCGTTGGGACAGGCGGGACATACAGGCCGAACCCGGCGGACAAATCTGCGGATAACAGGCAGTTCGCCGCGCTCAAATTTTCCGCACTGGTATTATAACGTTGCGCAACCGAATAGATCGTATCGCCCGCTCCAGTGAGGATGCGGATCCACCCAGCCGGCGGAGTGCATAGGGTGGGTGTGAATGCCAACAGGGTATTGGTTGGCGCTGCCGTAGGCGGGGTGGCTGTTTGCGTAGCAGTCGGCGTTTCACTGATGATGGGCGCTGCCGTTGCTGTCGGTGTGGGGAACTCCAGCGGTAATGTCGGAGGGATTTGGGTTGGTGTGGATGGAGGCGGCAATGTTTCAGCCAGCGATAGCAGAATGCCCCCAACCACCAGGATAACGGAAACAATTGCAATGATGACACCGATGCCCAATTGGCGCATGGACTGCATAATCACTTTTCCGTTTCAGTAGTGGGCAGATTCTTGGCAATCGGCAAAAGCACGCTGAACGTGGAACCTACACCCGCTTCACTCTCGACCCAGATACGTCCCTTTTGCGCTTCGGTCAGGGTCTTCGCAATGGAAAGCCCCACGCCCGTATCGCCTACGCCCTGGATGAGAACATTATCCGCACGATACAAACGGGTGAACACGCGCGGCAGGTCTTC
>DATDRD010000230.1:0-4806 GCA_035291925.1 Anaerolineales bacterium | reverse complement strand
CAATGGACAGATCGCCTCACTTGGCCAGAAGGCTTATCCTGCTATAGATAAAATTACTGTATAAAGTCTGTAATCACGAACAGAAGAATGAAATTGACAAGCGGTTCATAATGCTGGAGGCTTAGCATCGCACGAAGCATCCGGCTAAGCCTTTTTCTTCTCTCAGCCGCCACACTGGCCTTCGAGATCAACTTGACGCGGCTTTTCTCGGTCGCGCAGTTCTATCACTTCGCCTTCATGATCGTCAGCATTGCCTTGCTCGGCTTTGGCGCCAGCGGCACGACGCTGACGATTTTCCCCTCCCTCCTAAAAGCAAAACCCGGACAGCGTATGAGCCAATTAGGGATGGCGACAGGCATCAGTATTCTCGCTGCCTATCTGTTGACCAACTGGTTACCTTTCGATTCCTTCAGCATTGCCTGGGATCGCCGTCAGGTTTTGATCCTCGTTCTACACTATATTGCCCTCGCCACCCCGTTCTTCTTCAGCGGGATGGCGCTTGGCTTTTTATTAGCCGCTTCTCCTCAGTTCGCTGGAACAACCTACGCGGTTAACCTGCTTGGATCGGCAGCAGGATGTGTAATTGCTTTGATCGCCCCTGCCTCCCTGGGTGGAGAGGGAATGGTGACCCTGAGCATTGCAATCGCGGTGCTGGCCGCCCTGATGTCAACACTTGGTTTGTACCAGTTCCGCCATCCTATTGTCCTGGGGGCGCTGGTGTTATTAATTTTTGCTTTTCTTGACCTGGGCTTGCGGCTCACTGGCAAATCCCCTTTCCCTTTCATGGAACTCCGCATCTCGCCATACAAGAGCCTCTCGTATGCGATGCAATATCCTGGCGCCAGGGTGATCTACCGCCAATGGAATGCCTTTTCGCGCGTGGATGTGGTGCGCAGTGGAGGCATCCATTCTCTGCCCGGACTCAGTTATCGTTATCTGCGACCACTCCCGTCACTGGATGGTTTGCTGGTGGATGGCGATGATCTTAGCCCAATCCTTCAACCTTCGACAGATCCCGCCTTCGTGGAATATCTGCCTAATGCAGTCGCGTTCCATCTCCGACCTCAGGCCAGCGTGCTGATCCTCGAACCTCGCGGCGGCCTCGATGTTCTCATCGCACTCACACTTAACACACGACAGGTAACAGCCGTCGAGATCAATCCCCTGATTGTTGGGGCAGTCCCTATTTATAACCATCCACGCGTACAGGTCTATGTGGAGTCCGACCGCAGTTATCTTCGCAGCACACAAATGCAATACGATGTGATTGTGTTTTCTCTTGCCTCCTCCTTTCATCCTGTAGGCTCAGGCGCATACACCCTGGCTGAAGATTATCGTTACACCGTCGAGTCATTCAATGAGGCTCTAGCCCATCTGACCTCCGACGGACTATTGGTTGTCACCCGCTGGCTTCAAGATCCGCCCAGCGAAGATCTGCGTCTCTTCGCTTTGGCTGTGATGGCACTGGAAAATACTGGTGCTGACCCGCGCGCGCAAATCGTCGCCTTTCGCGGCTACAACACGACCACGATCCTGCTGAAGAACAGCGCGTTCGCGCTCGACGAATTGTCATCCATTCGTGCTTTCGCTGCCCAGCGTGCATTCGACTTGACCTACGCGCCCGGCCTTCGACCTGATGAGACCAACCTATACAATATCCTGCCTGAGTCAAAGTATTACCAAACCTACGCCAGCCTGCTGGAAGCACAGCCTCGCAGGATATTCTATGATGCCTACAACTACGACGTTCGCCCGCCCACCGACGATCATCCCTTTTTCGGGCATTACTTCAAGTGGTCACAGGCGCCTCAAGTGCTGGCTGAATTCGGCAAAGCCTGGCAACCCTTTGGCGGGGCAGGCTACTTTGTCATCGTGGCATTGCTCGGCCTGGCGATCCTGCTTGCCAACACCCTCATTCTTTTGCCGGCAGCGATGTGGAAACGGGCAAATCGAAATGTCGTCTCTGCCTCACCGTTCCCTTTTCGTAATCTGGTTTACTTTGGCCTGCTTGGTTTCGCGTTTCTGTTTGTGGAAATCCCCTTGCTCCAGCGTTTCATCCTCTATCTTGGCCATCCGGCCTATGCCGTCACCACGGTGTTGTTTTCACTCTTGTTTTTCTCCGGACTGGGAAGTCAATGGAGTGATCGAATCCCTCTTCGACTCTCCTTGGCGACTCTCGTAGTTCTAATTCTCAGCATGCCTGTTTTGTTGCCCCGCCTCTTTGCATGGACCCTGGGCCTGCCACTGACCATTCGACTTGGTTTGACCGCCCTCTTTCTTTCTCCGGTTGGCTTTTTGATGGGCATCCCATTCCCGGCTGGGATTCGCCTCATGAAACGGGAGCCGGCCGCGGGTCCAGAAAATGAGGCGCAGGATGGCAGCATCCCTTGGATTTGGGCAGTGAACGGTGCGGCCTCTGTGGTCTCGTCTATTCTGGCCGCGCTCCTGGCACTGACGTTCGGCTTCAACTGGGTGCTCAGGCTCGGCGCGCTTTGTTACGTTGGTGCCTGGCTCACGGCATGGAGCTTGGCTCAGCCTCATGCTGCTCGACGCCAGAACCGGTGAATTGCACGAAGGCCACACCACCAAGGTTGTAGGCTTTCAGTTCTCCTTCGTCTTTGACGAACTTCCACAGACTCTGGTACCAGCCTGGCGGCCCAATGGGGATCACTACCTGTCCACCCTCAGCCAGTTGTTCGGCCAAGGGCGCGGGAAGGTGGTCGGGCGCGGCAGTGACGATAATGGCATCGAAAGGGCCGTATTCGGGCCAGCCATAGTAGCCATCTCCTTGTTTGACGCGCACATTGGTATATCCCAAATCCTGAAGACGCGTCGCGGCGCTCTCAGCCAGCTCGGGGACGATCTCAATAGAGTAAACATCTACATAGCCCAATTCGGCCAGGATGGCCGCCTGATAGCCTGAGCCAGTTCCGATCTCCAGCACTTTCTCGCCGGGCTGGAGTTCCAGCAACTCAGTCATCCACGCAACAATATACGGTTGTGAGATGGTCTGGCCGTAACCGATGGGGATGGGATGGTCTTCATAGGCTTGATCCAAATAATCAGGCGGCACAAATTCATGACGGGGCACGGTGCGCATCGCCTGAAGTACATCCTCGTTTGTAATGCCAGCTCCTTCAATATACTTCTCAACCAGTTCGAGCCTCGCATCGGTGAAGACATCCTCCTCTGGTGAAGATGCTGTGGAAGTTGCAGGCACGGCTGGTGTAGCGCGTGATCCGCAGCCTGCAAACAGGAGCGTCAACAATGCGGCGATACAAAAACGGCGAGCAAAACTCATGTCATTCATATACCTTTTCTCCTGCCATATTCGCTTTTTGGGCATCGCCTCCACCCCCGAACAGATGGGACGACGGCAAGCAATAACTGGAGCGGAACTTCCTTCCGCGCGAAAGTGAGCATCCCATCGCGCAAGTTGCGCTGTTCTGGCAATTATATGGCACCAGACATATTATTGCGTGAAGGAGCTCCTCATGTCAATTGTGATTCTCAACTTGCCAGATGTCAAGCGAAAAACGGAAAAGCGACCTAAGAGCTGCCATAACCCTGTGACTAGGTTGCGATTAAAGCGCGGGATGCACAACAGCCTCCGATAGCAGGGTTATAATTCCATTACCATGCCTGAACGATTACAAAAAATACTTGCACAAGCTGGATATGGATCACGCCGCGGCTGCGAAGACTTCATCTCTGCGGGGCGCGTCCGCGTCAATGGACAGATCGCCTCCGTCGGCCAGAAAGCGGATCCCGCCATAGATAAGATTACCGTGGATGGAAAGCCTATCGCCGCGGCCGAATCGTTGATGTATATCGCGCTCTACAAGCCGCGCAATGTGCTGTCAACGGTCGAGCGCGAACGCGGAGATTCCCGCCAGACTGTGCGTGATCTCGTCGATGCTCCCGGTCATCTTTACCCTGTTGGCCGGCTGGATTTCGAGAGCGAAGGTCTCGTGTTGATGACCAACGATGGTGACCTGACGAATCAACTCACCCACCCAAGATATGGTCATCACAAAGAATACCGCGTCCTTTTGGCGCGGCGTCCGGATCAGGAGCAGCTTGAGGCGTGGAGAAGAGGCGTCGTGCTTGAAGATGGAAACAGGACTACGCCTGTCGATGTCCGTTATGAAACGGGTCAGGGAAAGGGTGTATGGGTTCGAGTGATCATGGGAGAGGGGCGCAAGCGTCAAATCCGTGAAACGTGTAAACAGCTTGGGCTGCCCATTGTGCGGATCCTGCGGATCAGGATCGGTGCACTGCGGCTGGGAAATCTCAAGCCTCGTCAATGGCGGTATCTGACGACGGAGGAAGTTGACGCATTGAAAGGGAAAGCTGTAACTAAAAAGACAGGCCGCCGGTGAGGCGGTTTGTGTTTATGATTTTGTCATTGCGAAGGCGGTGTTCGCCCGCCCAAAGCAATCTCCTCGTCAAACTGGGGATTGCTTCTCGAAGACTCGCAATGACGTGCATTAACTTTCTCTGATGTCCCAGAATTTTATTACAGCCATTCCAAGCACTTTCTTGATCTCTTCCTTCTTGATCCCTTCGACTTTGAAAGTGACTGTCTTTGAATTAGCGTCTGGTCCTGAAAACATGCCAAAGGCGAGGAAATTACCGCCGTTATCTGCAATGGCTTTAGTCAGCTTTGCGAGCTGGCCGGGTTTATCTTCGATCTGCGCGGTCACACGGGTGGCTTTTTGCCGTGCGCCCATCAGCTCGAGGAAGACTTTGAACAGATCAGTCTCCGTAATGATGCCGACCACCTTGCCTGCGTCTACAACAGGC
>DATDRD010000229.1:0-4560 GCA_035291925.1 Anaerolineales bacterium | reverse complement strand
TCCTGGCATAGATTCGCCACCAGTTCCAGCTGTGTGGGCGTGAATTGATAAAAGATATCACCTTGCTTGAGGAAATTAACAATCGAAGCAGTGGACACAGCGACCTCCAGTTTTTTTAGTGTAGCATAAACTGGGATGGAGTGCAACGCTCTGCCTGCAAAGTGCGGCGCTTTCCAATAAAAAGCATGATCAGCCCCGCTACGGGTAGGCCTGATTCAACCAATCCAGCGGATTCGCCTGGACGCCGTTCACCCACACCTCCCAGTGCAAGTGAGCGCCCGTTACCCGACCTGTGCCCCCTACCAGGCCGATCACCTGACCTTGCTCAACCATATCCCCTACGTTGACGAGAATTTCAGACTGATGCCAGAACCCACTGTAAACACCCCAGCCATGATCGATAATTGTCGCATTGCCCCGCACCGTGAGAGGCGCGGCGAACACAACTCTGCCCGGCGCCGGTGCAAAGATTTGCAGACCTTCGCCACCGCAAAAATCCAGCCCCGTGTGAAACCCCGGCACTTCGATGTCTGAATTGATTACTTTATATATGCGCCGGGTTCCATAGCGTGAGGTGAAGCAATTGGGATCTACCGCGGGGGAATTAAAAACGCCATTCCAATAACGCGTTGGTGTAAATGGCGCCGTGAGCGCGAGGATATTTTGAAGCTCGGTTTCCGTTACGGCTGGATCAAGAGTGCTGGGATCATTAAGCGGAATATCTTCAGTTAAATAATCCCCCTCGGTTACGAGCACCATCTGCTCGAACGATTGCCTGTTTCCGTCTGCAAGCACCGCCTCTACCCTTAAAGGATATACGCCCGGGTCCAACAAAGCATGGACTCCCTGCAAAGCAACCTGCTGACCATCTGCCTGAAAAAAGTGAAGCGGCATATCCACGAGCATCCCGGAAACTGAAACACCTTCCTGTGTTTGCACTCGCAGAACTTCCGTGCCGCCCTGTATCACGGGAAGTGGTTCGATGCTTGCGCCTAGAAATGCTGAGGGTAAGCCTGTGGCATTACCACCGCTTCCCCCAGTGGGGGAGTAGAGGATATCTCCGGGGATCGTATCCCATGAACCGTTCAGTTTATTGACCGAGGCCAGAGTCCATGGGTCGCTTCCCTGTTTGACCGCAATCTCAAGCAAGGACTCACCGGGTGCAGGAGTCAGGCGTGTGGTCAATATATTCTGTCCTTCCGGTACAGGGACGATTAGACTCACGCCCACGTACAGCTCGGTCGGGCTGACCAGGCGGTTCAATTTCTTTAGTTGGGCATCTGAGACCTGGGTGCGCCTGCTCAAACTGCGCAGTGTATCGCCGAATGGGATCACTTCTGTTTCAAGCACGCCGGTTATTCCTTCCAGCCCCGGGATAACAAGCTCCTGGCCTTCTGTAAGAAAGTTTGGGTCAACGGAAGGGTTTGCTGCGATCAGCTCATTGATCGTCAGATTAAAACGGGATGCGATGAAGGACAGGGTATCGCCCGGTTGAACGATATATACAGGCCCGCCTGCCTGTGCGAAAACAGGCTGGACCGTGGCCGTAAGAGTAATCAGGAAAAGCAGGAAAAGAGAAACACGCTTATGCATTCTTGAACTGCAGCCTGTCGCCAATTTCAAAATCGCCCCAGCGCTCGGGATGGACTTCCAGTACGTATCTTGCCGGTTGCCTGGAGAAGTAGGCTGGCCGCCAGGGTCGGGCAAGGACCTTATCCACCACCTTCATTTCAGAGTTGATCCACACAACGGTCAGGTTAAACGAAACGAAAAGCATATGGATGGAAGAGTCAAGGCGTGAGTCACGCGTCCCAACGAGTAACAGGCCCTCTTCCCGCGCGAGTCGGGAGCGAAACGTCAGGCCGCGCAGCTGGCTGAGAAAAGTGTCACAAAACTTGATTTGTGGCAGCCCGTCTATCCTCCGGCTTTTATTTTCAATTGAAATGGATTTCGGCATGTAAGGAATTCGACAACGAGGCGTCCTCGTCTAGCCCGGGTCGCCTCGTTACGCTCTGGATCTGAGGACTTTCTCGACGCTGTTCATCAGATCCTGCGGGCTGAAAGGTTTGGCGATGTAATCATCCACCTTTGCAATATGCAGGCCAAGGACCTTATCTATACTCTGTGCCTTTGCGGTGACGACAATAACGGGAATGTTCCTGGTTTTTTCGTCTGCCTTCATTTGCTGGTATACTTCCCAACCGTCCATATCAGGCATCATCAAGTCAAGCAAAACGAGATCAGGTAATTCCTCGCGGATCATTTTCAATCCCTCGACGCCGCCAGCCGCGCCTTTTACTTCAAAACCGCGGCGTCCCAGGATGAGCCGCATTAGATCGATCATTTCGGGTTCGTCTTCAACGCATAAAATGCATTTAAGATTTGCGTTCATCATTTTACCTCCACGTAGTTTACCATAAACCGGAACCAATGAAGATAATCACATGGAACGTCAACGGTTTGCGGGCGGCGCTGGGGAAAAAAGCGCTGGACTGGATATGGGGACAAAAGCCGGATGTGCTTTGCCTGCAAGAGATTAAAGTCCGCGCTGATCAACTGAACGAGGAACAACGTAGTTTTCCGGGCTATGAAGCCATTTGGAATTCCGCGGAACAGGCGGGCTACAGCGGAGTGGCGACTTTTCTGCGGAGTCCCTCTCTTGAACTTCAGCTTGGCATGGATGCACCTCTCTTCGATAGGGAGGGCCGGCTCATTTCCACGCTGCATCCTGGTTTCCGTTTATTCAACGTTTACTTCCCGAATGGGCAGCGCGGCAAGGAGCGCCTGGACTATAAACTGGATTTCTATGCTCATCTGCTGGCTGTGTGCGACAGGCTGCATGCAATGGGTGAGACCATCGTCATTACCGGTGATTTCAACACGGCCCACATGCCAATAGACTTGAAAAACGCGAAACAAAATGAGACAAACTCCGGTTTCATGCCGGAGGAGCGGGAGTGGGTACAGAAGTTCCTCGACCATGGCTTTGTGGACGCGTACCGCCATCTTTACCCGAATCGCATCCAATATACCTGGTGGACCTACCGCTTTTCCGCCCGCGAGCGTGGCGTTGGCTGGCGCATTGACTATTTTCTCATCTCGGAAGCGCTGGTTCCTCGGGTAAAGGATGTTGTCATTCATGAGGAGATACGGGGCTCGGACCACTGTCCGGTGGAATTGATTTTGGAGTAAGAGCGGGGCGAGGTTTCGCATCCAGATCGTGGTTCCCTGCAAAACGGATTTATTAGAGAAATGTATAAAATTTTCGATTGGGCTATTCCTGAATAGCCCATGTTGGTATAATTTCAATTGCAATTATCTTTTGGAGGCAAAGTGAATCCTAGAAATCAGTCATTTATCGTAACCCTGCTGCTGATCGTGGCGGCGGTTGCCATGGTTGTCATGGCCTTTCAGCGCGAGTCCAACGCACAGGAATCGCTTACGATCAACGAGGTTGCGAGAGATATTCAAGAGGGCAGTGTGGCCCGCGTCATCATTGAAAATGATGATACCCTTCGTGTCGTTTATGATAATGGAGAGGAAAAGGAATCCCATAAGGAAACGACCGCCACCCTGGTTGAACAACTGCTCGGTCTGGGTGTAACAGCGGAACAGCTTTCTCCCGGCAACGTTAAAATAGAGGTCAATCCGCCTTCCCAATGGGCAGGGATTGTCAGCGGCGCTCTTTATATTCTTCCCGTTATCTTCATGGCGGGTGTTCTTTGGTTTATATTCCGCCAGGCGCAGGGAAGTAATAATGCTGCGATGTCATTTGGCAAATCCCGCGCCCGCATGTTCAGCGGCGAACATCCGACCGTTACGTTCCAGGATGTGGCCGGTGTGGAGGAATCAAAACAGGAGCTTGCCGAAGTAGTCGAGTTCCTGAAGGAACCGCAGAAGTTCATTCAACTTGGCGCACGCATACCGAAAGGCGTATTGCTGGTTGGGCCTCCCGGTACCGGGAAAACCCTTCTGGCCAAGGCTGTTTCTGGCGAAGCGGGCGTGCCCTTCTTTTCCATTTCGGGCTCCGAGTTTGTAGAGATGTTCGTGGGTGTGGGTGCCAGTCGAGTACGAGACCTCTTTGATCAGGCAAAGCGGCATTCACCCTGCATTGTCTTTGTGGATGAAATTGATGCAGTAGGACGTCAGCGCGGCGCTGGGCTGGGCGGTTCGCATGATGAACGCGAGCAAACCCTCAACCAGATGCTCGTCGAAATGGACGGCTTTGATACCGATACAAACGTCATCATCATCGCTGCCACCAACCGCCCCGATATTCTCGACCCCGCCTTGCTGCGGCCTGGTCGTTTTGACCGCCGTGTGACCCTTGACCGGCCTGACATGAAGGGTCGTGAGGCGATCTTGAAAGTTCACGTCAAAGGCAAGACGTTGGAACCGAATGTCGATCTCGGCTCCCTCGCCCGCGGCACACCCGGTTTTGTGGGTGCCGACCTTGAAAATCTGGTGAACGAAGGCGCCATCCTTGCCGCGCGACGGAATAAGAAAGCAATCGGCCAGCCTGAATTGGAAGAGGCGATTGAACGCGTTGTGATGGGGCCG
>DATDRD010000228.1:0-1708 GCA_035291925.1 Anaerolineales bacterium | reverse complement strand
CGTCATCGCGCAGATGGATTACGTGATCGAACGCTGCATCCGCGAACGGAGCCGGCTGGGCTACTTTGCTGTGCTCTATCGCAATGTCACGGTCCGCGTGCGGGATGCCATCGCCGCAGGTCGCTTTGAGAA
Source organism: Anaerolineales bacterium (assembly GCA_035291925.1). Lineage (GTDB taxonomy): Bacteria > Chloroflexota > Anaerolineae > Anaerolineales > Villigracilaceae > Defluviilinea. The sequence goes on along the minus strand of DATDRD010000228.1, from coordinate 1,576 downwards.
CGGTCCGCGCATGGAACGTTTCGACGTCATCTTTGCCAGCCGATACCTCGACGCGATCGAGCGCTTCTGGGGGAACCAGCAGCCGTCTGCCAGTTGGGCGGCGGTCTTTCAAGCCCGGGATGCATGGTCGCCGATCATTTTGCAGCACCTCCTTCTCGGGATGCATGCCCACATCAACTTCGACCTGGCGATTGCCGCGGCGCAGGCCGCGCCCGGCTCCGAATTACCGGCGCTCAAACGCGACTTCGACGAGATCACGATCCTGCTGAATGAGATGACGGAAAATATCCAGGAGCGTTTGGAAAAGGTCTCACCCTGGCTGGGACTCATTGATTATGCGGGCGGCCGTACCGATGAGACAGTCCTTGCCTTCGCGATGAAAGCGGCGCGCGACCTGGCGTGGAAAGTTGCCCAGGAGTTGTCAGCCACCGCATCGGACACGACCGCGTTCGACCGGGTAATCGCCTTGCACGATGCAGTCGTTGCGGGCCTCGCAGTCCCGATCCGCTTTCCTCCGGGCCGCTGGCTGCGTACAGTGTTGCTGCTGATTCGCTTGCGAGAGTCATATGACGTTCCCACGGTGATCGAGACGCTGAGAATCTAATAGAGCGCCTGATAATCATCTGACAAATCTTCCAACCTGGAGACGCGCTGAAAGCGCGCTCGTTGATAGGGTGTGGGGGAGAGGGAAAGGATGAAGTTGGAAGGCTTGCATTGAGCGCGGGCGCCTGCCCTGAGCCCGTTGAAGGGTGAGCGGTCCGCTGCGCAGGAAATTCTTACAAAACTTATATTTGTATTCGATGCAAATAGGCGTATACTGAAATTGGCCCAGGGAGAAAGGATGATCCATGAGTAAACAGCTTGGCATTTGGATCGATCACAGAAAAGCGATAATGGTAATCCAGAGTGATCAGGGAGAAAACATCCAGAAAATCGAATCGGGAATGGGAAGACACATCCGCTATCGAGGCGCAACGCATCCACGCACTCCATACAGCGCCCAATATCAACAGGGAGATGACCAGCTGGATAATAAATTCACTGAAAAACTCAACAAATTCTATGGCAAGGTTATTGCCCATATCCGTATGGCGGATTCGGTTCTGATCTTTGGCCCCGGTGAGGCAAAATCTGAACTTGAAAAACGCCTCGTTCATGAAAAGGTCAAAGTGCAGGTCGTTGGAATTGAAACAGCGGACAAAATGACGGATCGTCAAATTGCAGCCAAAGTGCGGAGTCACTTTCAGGAGGCTGGCACAGGTACTTAATTAATGCTTCACTTTGGGGGCTGATGATTGTTTCAAATTAAATGCAGTGCGATGAAGTCGGAGGGAGTATGCCCGTCGATCTCAAGATCACGACCGAACTTCTCTACAAAGGTGCGTTGGTCTTCGCGTTGATGGATGCGATCTGTATTCCGCTGTTGATCTGCCGCGTGGGCGAAGAAACATTCCGCAGGTTGAAATGGCCATTGGTCATCGCCGCGGCATTGGTTTGGTATGGCATCTGGGCCTGGGCAATCGGCAAATTCTGGGAGACGGTGTACTCGTACGTATTCCCCGCCTGGGCACAAACG
>DATDRD010000227.1:0-1945 GCA_035291925.1 Anaerolineales bacterium | reverse complement strand
TGGCATTCTGTCCACATCAAAACGCGGCGAGGCAGGGTCATTCAGGATGTAAAGCAAAACGTGGATTTGCCCGTTAAGCGTATCCGTGAGGTGCGCATACAGGATCGGGTCGGCAAAACCGGCTTGATGATAAAGCCGCATGTCCACATTGCTGGAGCCGGGCTCAAAACGAAATTGAAGCAATTCCGTGTCTTCCAGTAAGTCAGGGAGATTAAATTTTTGGACCAGTTCTTTTGGAATATAGCGGGCATAGGTCGCCCGCTTTTCGCTTTCAGTGAGTTTGTTGATTCCGCCAATTGTTGAAGGTTGCATAGTTATGTAGTTTGGTGGTTTTGTAGTGTTAATCCGAAGGGGGACAGCCCGCCGTCCAAAGAGCTGTTAGCAAGTTCCTGAACACCAGAATCGTGTCTACGACCGAGTTCGGCTGGATACTACCGAACTATGAAACTATCTGGCTACCTAACTCTTGTCTCGCGTTCGGCGCTGCGTGTTTCATCTCGTTTTGCGATGGTTGCACGTTTATCATAAGCTTTCTTACCTTTTGCCAGCGCGATCTCGATCTTCGCGCGGCCATCTTTCAAATACACCCGCGTTGGGACAATCGTCATGCCTTTCATGCGCACGCTGTTCCACAGTTCACGGATCTGCTTTTTGTGAAGGAGCAGACGCCGTTTCCGTCTTGGTTCGTGGTTGAACCGGTTGGCCTGTTCGTACGGTGCGATATGAGCTTCAAGCAGCCAGGCCTGCTGGCCGTTCTCGATATCCACATAGGATTCCTGAATGCTGATCTGCCCCGCACGAATGGATTTGATCTCGCTCCCCTGCAGGGCGAGACCGGCTTCGAATCTCTCATGAAGAAAATATTCAAAACCAGCCTTGCGATTCGTTGCCACAACTTTGACGTTTTCAGACATAAATTGATATTACCACAATCGTCCTTCGACTTCGATCCTCGCCACGGCTCGTCACTCTGCTCAGAACATAATAGTTTAACCCCATTTGAGGATCCCCAGACCTGAAAGGAGGCGCAAAAGGGCAAATAGCATGAGCGCACCTGAAAGTCCCATTTCACCCGCAATCGCGGGCCCGCCGAGTGAACCGATCAGCACAGCCATATTCAGAATGATACTGTACCACGCCAGATGCGATGGACGGTCATCCGGCGGAATATGCTCGAGCATGTAATTGGCAAATGCGCCGCCAGCCAGTGCCCAGATGAACCCGCCGAGCAAGGAAACAAAGTAGTAGTGCCAGACTTGATCTGACAACGCCAGGAGGAAGGGATATAAAGCCATGCCTGCCACGCCCAAGCCCGTGACCTTTTTATGGCCAAGTCGCTGCACGATGCGGCTAAGCCGGGTTGATCCGAACAGCACCGTCAGATAAAAGAGCGCGGTACCCACGCCGATATGGTTATCGTTGAGCTTGAGGATGTGGACGTTGTAAAGCGGAAAGACCGGCAGCGCCAGGTATTGCGCCAGATGATATCCAAACAAACCAAGCAGCACATTGCGAAACGGAGTCCGCCAGATGTCGAGGCGCAGAGTGCTGAGGGAAGACGCCATTCGTTTAATGGGGTTCGGCTGCGGCTTGTCTTCAGCGGCATTGGAGGGCGGGGCAGGATCTGTCGCTTCGTTTCCGCTCCGGGTCAGCGGCTCCGTACTTAAGGGTTTCACAAAGAGCAAGTGCAAACTGCTCATCGCCGCACCGAAGAAACCAATTCCAAAAACGACTTGATAGCCGACCGGAAAAGCAATGTGCTCGAGTAGATATCCGCTGATGAGCGACATCGCTACGAAGGCAGTCGAGAGAACAACGTTGCGGATTCCTGCCACGTGGGCGCGGTAGTCGCTCGGTACAGCTTCCGCGAAGAGGGCATTGAATCCAACGCCAAGTGGGGTGAGCGGGATTGCCATCAAAAACGTGATGGCGATGATCGCCCAGA
>DATDRD010000226.1:0-2885 GCA_035291925.1 Anaerolineales bacterium | reverse complement strand
GTGATCAACACCCTGGTTCGCCCGGCGGATATCAACGACCATCAGCAGTTATCGAACCTGATCTTTTTTGAAACCCGCCTCCATCGTCACCTCGATTGGCGCTCGCCATTGGAATGGCTGGGCGCTCCGTTTTACTGGGCGTTGGATGAAGGTGGACGGATTACAGCCGCACTGGCTTGTCCCGCGGAGACAGTGGGAATCGCCTGGGTGCGGTTGTTTGTTTATGCGGGTCATGGGTCTGCACAAGACGCATGGCATATTCTGTGGCCTACTGCAGAATATGAGATTGCCCGGGCGGGAGGCGCAACGGTCGCGGCAATTGCCATGCAACCCTGGTTCCAAACTTTACTGGCCGTCAGCGGATTCGTTAACCGTCAGCAGATCGTCATGCTTGAGTGGCACGGCTTTGCCAGTCAGCCGTGGGCTGCGCGTGAAGCGGACGGGATCCGCGTCCGCAGGATGGCAGAGGCTGATCTTCCCCAGGTCGAAAAGACCGACCAGGCCTCCTTCGATCCATTGTGGCAAAACCCGTTGGGGACTCTTCAACGGGCTTTTTCACAGGCGTTATTCGCGACAGTGGCAGAGGATGCAAAGGGAATCGTTGGTTATCAAATAACCACTGGTGGCGGGCCACGCGCCCACCTTGCGCGCCTGGCTGTGCATCCATCCGTGCAGGGACGCGGTGCCGGTAAAGCCTTGTTGAGTGACCTGTTCAGAACGTTGACACATCATGGCATATCGAGGCTCACTGTGAATACACAAAGCGATAATGTGACTTCCTTGAATCTCTATCAGAAAACGGGATTTGTTCGCACGGGTGAACAGCACCCCGTGTATACTTTGGATGTGCCTGCCAGTGTATAAGGAGGAAGCATGATAACCAGAGAGGATGCAATGATCGTCAATGCCCTGGTGCGACAGGCATTGACCTCGGCCCAGGAAGTGATGGGTGAAAACGGTTTGAACGCTGTATTACGCACCAGTGGACTGGAAAGATTTATCGGCAGCTTTCCACCTGATAACCTTGAGCCTTCCATTCAGGCTTCACAATATGCAAAGCTGAACGAAGCCATTGAATCTTTTTATGGCCGCGGCGGCCGCGGCATGTTGCGTCGTATTGGCAAGGCATCTTTCCAATATGCGGTGCGCGAACAGGCCGCGCTGCTCGGTATCGCGGGCATTGCGCTGAAATTATTGCCTGAAAAACAACGCATCAAATTCATTTTGAACAGCATGGCTGGCGCGCTCAAGAAGAGCAACCCGCAGGTGGCAGCATGGCTGGACGATAGCGGCGAAAGGCTCGCATACCTGGAATCCACATGCGGCATATGCTATGGACGTCAGAGCGCCATCCCGGTTTGTCACCTCTACGTTGGCTCCATCACCGAAGCGGTCCTATGGGCAAGCGGAAAGGAACATCAAATCATCGAAACGCACTGCCTTGCAAAGGGCGATCCGTACTGCAGATTTGAAGTAGGAGAAGCACGCGAGTGAATGATCCGAAATTTTCGGGCCGCATCCTTCGTCGTTTCGTGGAAACTGTCGCGCTGGAACTGGGTGCGGATCAATTCAATGCAATGCTTGCCCTGTCAAAATTGCCTTCTGAATGGGCAGGGCCTGGCACATTCCTGAAAATGGATTCAGTTGAAGCGGCGAACACGTACGCGTCCCTTCAGGCTGCAATCCGCACGTATTACGGACGCGGCGCACGCGGGGTTCTCGTTCGTGTAGGACAACGCTTGTGGAATCATCTTTTGGATGATGCTGCGCTTGGAGGGAAGGCCCAGGCGGCGCTGATCAAAAGACTGCCGATCGCTGCACGCCGCAAGTCCACACTGGAACTGTTGGGTCGTTTAATCGGGGATCAACCGGGCGACATCACGGTTCACACTCTGGACCTCGACCTGCTGCTCGTTGACCATGCCTCTCCCGCCACCCGCGGCATACGCAGTTCAGCCCCCATCTGCTTTGTGACCCAGGGTTTGATCCGCGAAAGTCTCTCGTGGGGGACAAGACAGGGACATGATGTGGAGGAAATTTCGTGCAAGGCAACCGGCAGGAACACCTGCGAATTCAAAATCACCACGGGTAGGATGGTATGAAGACCTTTGAATCAAAATGGGAAGGCGATGATGGCATTACTTTCTTCGTGCAGGGCTGGGAGCCGGATACTCATCCCAGGGCATTGCTCGCGCTCGTCCATGGGCTGGGAGAACATACCGGGCGTTATGCTCATGTTGGCAGGGTAATGACAGACGCGGGCTATGCATTGGTCGGCTTTGATCTGCGTGGCCACGGCAAATCGGGCGGCGCGCGCGGACATTTCTCCTCCCTCAATACTGTTATGCAGGATATGAAAGAATTCCTGATTTTTCTTGCACAACGCTATCCTGATATTCCACATTTTTTGTATGGGCATAGCCTGGGTGGATTATTGGTGCTTACCTTTGCCATAAAGAGTAAGGCTGGATTAAAAGGTGTGATCGCAACTGGCTCTGGACTGCGCTCGCCAATTCATGATCAAAAAATGAAAGTAGTAATGGCAAAGTTATTTGGATCCATCGCGCCTTCCGTCCAACTCTCAAGTGATTTGGAAGTAACGGCACTTTCGCACGATCAAAATGTGGTAACGGCTTATATCAATGATCCACTCGTCCACGATCGTATAAGTCTGGGCTTTGGCAAAGCAGGACTTGATGCCACTGATTTGGTATTCAATCACGCTGCCGAATTCTCGGTGCCCCTTCTCATCATGCACAGCAAGATGGATAAGATAACCTATTCTAGTGGAAGTGAGGATTTTGCCCGGCTTGTGAGTGAAGCAGGCGGAGATGTGACATTGAAATTATGGGATGGCATGTATCACGAATTACACAACGAGCCGC
>DATDRD010000225.1:0-2769 GCA_035291925.1 Anaerolineales bacterium | reverse complement strand
TATGCGTCAGGAGCCAACCTGAGTGAGCGTGTACATACACTATCGGAGGGGCCGGCGTTGCCCTACGGTTCGATTATACGAAAGAATGGGGGATTCTTCAAGGGGAATTTTTGATTTGACCTTGACAGAAACAAAATCTATATGGTATATGCTGTGTTGTGAGGTAAAAATATCATGGCGTATTTCACAGGAGAGCAAATGAAACAAGAGGAAGTCGACTCCAAAATGTCCCAAGCCCTGGGCGTCTGGGCGAAGCGCCACAACGTTCGCGCTGTGGATTTCGAGGATGCCATGGGGTGGAGTTACAACCACGCGTTCAATGTCCTGCGTGGGAAATTCACATTCACCAAGGAAGCCTACGGGACTTTCATCCGCGCGTACGGGATGGGCGCCCTGCTGGAGGTGGCCAGGATCGCCGGCGTGAACCTGGATAAGACGGAAGACTGATGTTTAACCGTTTCGGGAAGCACTGTAACCTTTTTGACTGTAACCTTTTTGACTGTAACCTTTTGCAGGTTACTTCGTCACGCAATAGTCGCATTAACTAACCAAGGAGCCAACATGCAACCCGAAACAACCATTTTTGTGGGGGATTTTTGTCTCTATATTGCAGAAAGGGAGGCGTGAGATGTCGAACAAGATCAACTTAGCGGACTATACACAGTATTTCATTCCAACAGATGATGGGGTTCTGGTGGATACTGAGATATTCAAACACCGTAAAAGTTTAGGTAACAAGGTTTGGGATTTGCTTAAACTGATGTGCGGAGGTGGAACGAATAAAGACATTTCTGCTTTTGAACACAGTCCAGATGATTGGTATTTGGCGAGAAAAGAATTTGATTCCCTTCGCGATAAATTCTTCTACGAACTAGCCAGGCGGGATGGAGCAATGTGTAAGGAGTGTGGGTCAATGGAGGATTTGACAGTAGACCACATTATCCCTCTTTCTCGAGGTGGCAGGAATGATTTAATAAACATGAAAATTCTCTGCAGGCGAGACAATAGTCGAAAGGGGGCGAGATGAGCAAAAGAGCATACCACGACGCATTGGATGACTTCTTGGATCGTCCCATCGCCTACAATCCGGTATTTAAGAGAATTACTGGAAGCACAGTGGCTGGTATATTTCTGAGCCAGGGATGGTATTGGTCAAAGAGACACTTGGAAAATGATGGATGGTTTTATAAGTCTCAGAAGGAGTGGGAAGAGGAAACCGGCCTCACTCGTTCAGAACAGGAAACCGCGAGGAAACACTGCCTAAGAGTTGGAGTTATCCAAGAGAAGTTGAAAGGTGTTCCAGCTACCATGCACTACCGAGTTACCAAGCCAATGGTGTACAAACTTATCGGCATCCAGTTTGCTGAAATCCCGCAAACTGAGATTGCTGAAATCCCGCAAACAAGTTTGGGGGACGGTAGAGAGTATGCTGGAAAACTACAAAGTGACGTTCCCTCAAACTTTAATAAGGAATCTAAGATTTCCCCTATGATTCCTCCTGAGACCTCGCGCGCGGTGGACATTTCAAGAGAATGGGACATGCTGCATGGACAGGACGTTCAGCCATTAGACGAAGCGGCGGAATTCATGAAACTTGCCATCGACTCAGCAAACATGATCGCCACCGGCCGGCCCTCGCGTTACGAGTTTGCTTTGCGGTTTATTTGCGGAGTCCATAAGATCCCGACCGAGGGGCAGATAAAGAACTGGCGCAAGGGGATCGATGAGTGGATGTCCTTCAAGCCGAAGCAACCGAAGCCGGACGATGTGACGGCTGCCATCCTGGAATACCAGGGCCGGAACCTGACCATTGCAACACCCTACTCGCTCTCCAACCTGTATGCGATTGCCAACCCGCCCAATGGACACACGCCGGAGGCGGCGAATATCGAAGACGAGGAATGGAGAAAACAGGATTGGAGAAAGGAAACCGTCAAATGAGCATGGCTGTCCAATATCAGGAACCCATCATGGCACAGGCACCAACCTCCTCCCCTCCCCATTCACGAGAAGCAGAGGAGTCCGTGGTCGGCTCGGTGATGATCAACCCGGATGTGTACTACGAGTGCGCACAGTTCCTATGTGCGGATGATTTTTATATCCACCGGCATAGGTGGATCTGGGAGGCATTCACTGCCCTGCACGAGAAGCGCGCTCCGATCGACCTTCTGACGGTAGCTGATGAACTGGCGGTGCGTGGACTGCTGGAAGAACTTGGCGGACCATCCTACTTGACGGCTCTTGTGAGTAATACGCCGACCTCCCTGAATGCGGAATACTATGCGAAAATCGTGGAAGGTCACGCGGTTCGGCGCAAGTTGATCCACTCAGCGAACACCATTGCACAACTGGCCTATGACCCGGAGACCAGCGTGGAAGACGTTCAGGAATTGGCGGCGAAGAGCCTGTATGAGTCCATGCAGAACCAAAAGGGGACGGGAGAGAGTTTGGGAAGCGCTCTCTCACGCGTGTATGACCGGACGGACGAGAATGCTCGTTTGCGCGCGGAAGGCAAGCCACTCGAGATGGGTTTGATGACTGGCTGGGTGGATCTGGACCGCCTGCTTCAGGGAGTGGGTGCCGAGTTCTTTGTGGTGGCGGGGAGGCCTTCCACGGGGAAGACATCGTTTCTTCTGGGCCTGGCAAAGTATGCCGCAATGAATCAGGGGAAGCGTGTGGCTATCTTCTCGCAGGAGATGACGAACGACGAGATTGCCGAACGGTTCCTGGCCATGGAGACGGGGATCGACTCGCAGAAGATTCGGGGCG
>DATDRD010000224.1:0-2371 GCA_035291925.1 Anaerolineales bacterium | reverse complement strand
CGCCTGTAACAATTGCCCGTTTTCGATGATCCGAATTCGCCCCACTTTTTCAATGACAAATAATCGTCCAGAGCCATCGACTTGCAGGTCGACGGGGCGTTGAAGGCCGGACACGAGCAACTGCCACGTGTAGGCATTCGGGTCAGGAAAAGTCCCAGCGCTGGAAGGCGTCTCTGTCGGAGGAATTTGTGTCGGTGTGGAGGTTGCGGGAATCGGCGTGGGGGAATCGGGAACATCTGTCGGCGTGCCCGAAGGGGGAAACGGAATACTTGTTTCACTGCATGCAAAGAGCAGCAATACCAATAAAAGAAGTAATCGTTTCATTTATCTCTTGTCGTCATCCATATCTGTGGCTTCGGCATCTACCACCTCACCTGAGGAACTGTCATCCAGATTGCTTTCAAGCTCCTTCATATGTTCTTTCACCACATTTGGAGGGCAAAGCTCAACGAAGAGAGTTGAACCGATCCACAGAATCGCGGCATCATCGAGCGCGCCAATGATGGGAAAAGCAATTGCTGGCGCCAGATCAAATGGGAAAATAAGGTAGGCCACGGAGGCGAGCGGAAGGGATTTGAGGAAGAAGTTCACACGGCGATCACCCATGAGCCGCGCGATCAGTTTAAGGCGCTTGACAAAGTCGCGCAGCATGCCGCCCTGCGGGACGATCAGTTTGCCGGGTTTTCTCTCAGTCATTCTATCTCCTATCTAACTTTAGACAATTATCAGAATAATGTGACGTATATACTGTACAATACATTATAAAACACATGTCAGGAATCACAGCCATTCGGTATCTATATCATATACGAAATATATCTTTTGGAGTGGCAAAATGGATATGATAATTGACTTTCCGGGTGGAGCTAGAGTGGATGCGCACTTCGGTCCGTTCACAGTCGCAACAGATCAACCGCCTCAAGGCGGCGGAGAAGGCTCAGCACCGACGCCGTTTGAGGTATTTCTTTCATCCATTGGCACTTGCGTAGGGATATATGTGCTTGGCTTTTGCCGTCAGCGAAATCTTCCCATCGACGGTATACGAATCATTCAACATATCCATCCCAATCGCGTGACAGGCATGGTGGAGAAAATCGATCTCGAAATTCAGGTGCCGCCGTCTTTCCCACCGCAATATCACGGCGCGCTCATCCGTTCAGCCGAATTGTGCAAAGTAAAAAAGACTTTGGAGCAACCGCCGCAATTTGAGATCGTAACGAAGGAAATTGCCCTCACCCCAACCCCTCTCCCATAAGGGGAGAGAGGTACAATGGGGAAAATGCCCTATCTGATCGATGGACACAATCTGATCCCAAAGCTGGGGCTACACCTGGATTCCGTGGATGACGAGATGGAATTGACAGCCATCCTTCAGGAGTTTTGCAGACTTGAACGAAAACAGGTGGAAGTCTTCTTTGATGGCGCGCCAACGCCTCATGCCGGGACCCGAAAACTGGGCGCCGTTACGGCACATTTCGTGCGGCTGGGAGCGACTGCCGATAACGCCATCCGTGACCGGGTGAAAAGCCTTGGAAAAAGCGCCAGAAACTGGACAGTCGTTTCATCAGACAGGCAGGTCCAGGCAGAGGCACGCGCCGCGCAGGCTGAAGTCATCTCATCGGATTCATTTGCAGGCCTGTTGAAGCGGACGCGCAATTCAGCTACAAAATCAACAGACGAACGAAAACTCTCCAAACAGGAAGTGGAGGATTGGTTGAAGTTATTTGAGGAGAGAAGGAATAAATAACCAACTAATGAGAACGAGGGGGGATAGATTTGGATGAATACCATCCAAATTCTAATAAATTTTTAATGTCATCGCTTTTATTCGGAGGTATATTGTGTAAGTGACACCTGCCCTCCCTTTATTGGTATTAGGTGTCTGTCCGCCGCCTGCGGTTTGCATGTCCCCCCCATGCCGACGAGGCGGCGGTTTCTTTGTAAACCCCCTCCCTGCCCTCCCCCAAATTCCAAAGAACGGAATTTGGGGGAGGGTTTATTGAGGCTTATAATCCAAACATGAACACCGTTTACACATTCGTTCGCTCCCCAAATCATGTTTATCCTGATCATCCCGAACGACCTGCGCGGTTGGATATACTGGAACCGCGATTAGAATCATTCGATGCAGGGTTAATTGAAACAAAGCCTGCAACACGTGAAGAAATCGCTTATGTCCATAACCCCAATTTGATTGACACGCTCGAAAAGGTATGCCGCGAAGAGGCGCCGGGGATTATTGATTATGCTCCCACGTATGTGACGAACACTTCATTCGATGATGCCTTGCTCGCCGCGGGCGGAGTGATCACTTGCGGGCGCGCGGTCCTGCATGGTGATGCCAGGAACGCCTTCGCTATCGTCCGTCCGC
>DATDRD010000223.1:0-2810 GCA_035291925.1 Anaerolineales bacterium | reverse complement strand
TTATCGTTTGACATGGACGCGCTTGACCCCCGTCACGCGCCGGGTGTGGGCACGCCTGTCCCTGGCGGCCTTACATTCCGTGAGGCGCACCTGGTCTGTGAGGTTGTTGCCGAAACAGGCAAACTCATTGGCATGGAGCTTGTCGAAGTCAACCCAATTCTCGACGTACAGAATCAAACAGCGATCCTGGCCGTCGAGTTCATCCGTTCGGCGCTGGGGTCACGCGTCTGGAGTGGTTAATAAAGAACCTCCCGATTGGATCATGCCAATTAAACGGCAGCAGTTTCATGTCAAGGAAGGAAGCGGGCTTGTCCATCCACATGAACGCGGCTACAATGTCAACATGAATAGTTCAAATGGCCCCATCCTGATCGTTGAAGACGTCCCGAATGTTCTTGAATTGCTCGAAGTCACATTGCGATTCAAGGGCTATGCGGTCATCACGGCGCGCAATGGAGAAGAAGCCCTCCAGGTGATCTCGCAACAGAGGCCGGTATTGATCATTTCTGACATTTTGATGCCCAAAATGGATGGGTATGCATTTGTGCAGAAACTGCGCCTTAACCCCGAAACGAGTGCCATCCCTGTGGTCTTCCTTTCTGCCACGTATGTGACACCGGAGGATAAGGATTTTGCATTGAGTCTTGGCGCGGCTCGCTTTATGGAAAAGCCGATCGATACGGAAGATTTCCTGCTCACTGTTGCCGAGCTGATTACCCAGCAGCCATTCACACAGCCGCACCCACTCGACATGGAAAAATTTTATGCCGGGTATCGCACGCGCCTTGAGAACAAACTGCGGCATAAGAATACACAGATCGCGCGGGCTGAACGATTACTTTCCACACTTCCCCCAGATCAAAAACCGGCCTTTGAAGCCTTGCTTCAACAGTCTGTACGTGACCGTGATGAGATCCAGAATGAACTTCATGATATTTACAAAACCATCGACAAACTGAATAAATAATTTGCTTTTATCGTTCAGCGGTGGGTCACAGCCCATCGCTGAGTATTTAAGGGAGCTTTTCATGCAACCTGCATTGTCATATCTGGAAAACCTTGCGCGTGAAGCTGGCGGGATCCTGCGCGCGGGCTACAACAAGGAACATCAGGTGGGCTACAAGGGTGTGATAGACCTTGTCACCGAAGTGGATCATCAGTCTGAAGCGTTTCTGCTCGGCGAGGTGCAGAAGAACTTTCCCGGCCATCATATCCTTTCTGAAGAGACCGGTATTATTCAGGGCAGCGATGAACATATCTGGTACATCGACCCTCTGGACGGGACAGTCAATTACGCGCACCACATCCCGATCTTTTGCGTTTCGATTGCCTACGCCTCGCGCGGGACCCTCGTCCTGGGCGCCGTTTACGATCCGATGCGCGACGAGATGTTCACTGCCGAACGCGGGCTGGGCGCGTATCTCAATGGACGACCTTCGCGAGTATCCTCAGCGGCTGACCTGCAAAAGAGTCTGCTTGTGACGGGCTTCCCGTACAACGCGTGGAATACCCCGCAGGATAATTTTGCCAACTTTGTGAAATTTGGGAAACTCTCACAAGGCGTCCGCAGGCTTGGTTCTGCGGCGCTCGATCTATGCTATGTGGCCGCGGGTCGTTTTGACGGCTTCTGGGAGCTTGCCCTCAACCCCTGGGATGTTGCCGCAGGCGGCCTGATCTGTGAAGAAGCGGGCGCGCGCGTGACGAACGTGGACGGGGGAGCCGATTATCTTTCTGCGCCTCAATCGGTGATTGCCTGCACACCCGGCATCCATTCCCGCATGTTGGAGGAATTACGAATAAAATAATTTGGGTCAGGAAGGAATTGAAGTTCGAAATTGTAATGAAATTCAGATGAAATATTCCCGGAAATAGGTACAATAAGAGAACGTCATCTGAAATAATGCCAGCCAAGTCCATTCCTATCAGTAAAACCAAGATCATTGTCCCGCATCGGCGTCCGGAATTGCTTTCCCGCTCCCGTCTGCTGGAGGGTCTTAAGGCATTGCTCGATAACAAACTCGTGCTTCTCTCCGCTCCGGCGGGCTACGGCAAGACATCACTTCTGATCGATCTTGCAAAAAACGTTGAGATGCCCGTCTGCTGGCTCTCTCTCGACCTCCTTGATCGTGATCCGCAGAGATTCATTGCATACCTGATTGCGTCGCTGGCCGAACGTTTTCCCAACGTCGGCGTGACTTCGCGGCTTCAATTGAACCGGCTGAAATCAATCGAGCAGGATGCAGAATCGCTTCTGGTGACGCTTACAAATGAAATTTACGATCAAATTGAAGATGATTTCCTTTTGATCCTTGACGATTATCATCTTCTGGATGATGTTCCAGTCATTTCTTATTTGGTCAATCGATTCCTTGAATTGGTGGTTGAGAACTGCCATATTGTTCTATCCTCGCGTACCTTGCCATCCCTGGATGATGTGACGCTCATGGTGGCACGTGAGCAGGTAGCGGGACTTAACCATGTCGAATTGGCGTTTATGCCCCGTGAGGTTCAGGCGCTATATGCACAAAACTATCACCAGCACCTATCTGATGAAGCCGCTCATGAATTTGTTGAAGAGACCGGGGGATGGATTACAGGCATGGTGCTTTCCAACCTGCCGGGGATGCCGCGTATCTCAGGCGTGGATACGTTTGCTTATCTTGGCCGTCAAGTACTTGATCAACAACCCGGGCATGTGCGCGAGTTTCTCATTCGGACTTCACTGCCTGAGGAGTTCAATGCGGAATTCTGCGAGATCGTTCTGGGCCCGTTTCATTCCGAGCCCCAGAACTGGTATGCTTTTATGGGGC
>DATDRD010000222.1:0-1696 GCA_035291925.1 Anaerolineales bacterium | reverse complement strand
TTACCCACTGGCAGACATAACCAATCCGGCGCGGACTCAAGCACATCGCAAATCTCAAATGCGGATGTCTTCTGCCCTTCGATGCGATAGGGATTGATCGAATTCACCAGACAGATCGGATGTTTATTTGTGATTTCAATGACCATTGTAAGAGCATCGTCGAATGAACCGTCAATCTGGATCACCTGCGCGCCATAGGCGATCGCGCCCGCGAGCTTCCCAGCCGCGACCTTACCCTGCGGGATCAGCACAATGGAATTCATCCCCGCGCGCGCCGCGTACGCCGCAGCGGATGCAGCGGTGTTACCTGTCGAAGCGCAGATGACCGTCGTTGCGCCGCGCCCCAAGGCTTCACTGACTGCTGCAGTCATGCCACGGTCTTTGAACGAACCTGTCGGGTTGAGTCCTTCATATTTAATAAATAACTCAAAGTCGCCGAGTTGGCGGGATGAATTGTCAGCTTTGATCAAAGGCGTAGCCCCCTCGAGCAGGCTCACGGTCCGTGTGTGAGGCGGGAGATCGAGCAGATGACCATATTTGCGGAGGAGTCCCTGATACGTCATAATGAGAGTGTAGCATAAAAATTCAGCGTTGCTTAATTTTTTCTGGATATACTTGGTCTCAATGAATCGCATATTGATTTGGGTCTTACTGGTATGTATGTTGGCGACTGCCTGTGAAGCGGAACCCACGCCCGCGCCGACCATTCCCCCTGTTCAATTTTCTCCCATGCCAATTCACACGCCCTTGCCAGATGCGACAGCTGTGCCTTCCCGAACGCGCACACCGAAACCTGGTGTGGCTGCTACAGCTACATCAGCCTCCACGGCGATGCCTCAAACGCCTGCGCCTAACCCTGCGGCATGGAAGGACTGGCCTGTGATCCCCAGCGTTATAGATCCCAGTTTGAGCAAGATCTATGAAAGAGGGCTGAGGCTTGGGAACGATCCAAATGCGTTTTCGATCTTTGGCGATTGCCAGGCCCGGCCCGCTGAATTTTTCGGCGTGTTCGAATCAGACCTGCTTGTATTCGAAAGCCTTCCGCTTGAATTGCGCGAAACTGTCACCTACTTCGAAGGTTCTTTCAGTCGCGAAAGTTCTACTTCACAGGATGGCACCACTCCCGGCGCGCTGTTGTGGACGCAATGGCATCGCGGCCAGTATGGCTGTACCTTTGCAGAGACGCCGGTCGAATGTGAATTGCGTATTCATCGCCCTTCATTTGTGATCATCCAGATTGGTACGCACTTCGAGTCGCGTAATGCCGAGTACCTGCGCAAGATCATCATCCGGTTGCTGGATGCGGGCGTAGTGCCGATCCTTGCCACCAAAGCCGATAACCGCGAAAAGGATGAACGGGTCAATCGCGACATGGCAATGCTCGCCGCTGAATATGATCTTCCCCTGTGGAATTTTTGGGCCGCATTGTCAGATCTCCCCGACCGCGGACTCTATGTGATGGAAGGGCGCGAAGGCCAGGGCCCGATCTATCTCAACGAAGAAGCGGCGCTTCGTCACCGCATGACCGGCCTCGCCGCGCTGAATGCTGTCTGGCGCGCTGTGACTGGGGAATAAAAGATTTATCGCGCTTCGTCTGTGCCATCAAAGTGCGGCGGCTCCGCTCAGCGCGAAGCTCAGCTTTAACAAAAAAGACTCACGATATCGAGAATCTTCATCCTTCACGCGAAGCGTTCCG
>DATDRD010000221.1:0-6566 GCA_035291925.1 Anaerolineales bacterium | reverse complement strand
GATCTGGCAGAGCAAACACTTGCGGTGTATGAGGACAACAAACTAATCTTTGCCACGGTCATTGCCAGCGGACTCGAGCCATTCTGGACGCGTCCCGGTTTGTTCCAGATCTATCAGAAAAAAGAAACCGAGACGATGCGCAATAACGATCCAACAGATTATTACTATTTGGATAACGTTCCATGGACGATGTATTTTGACAAAGCCCGGGCATTACACGGTGCTTACTGGCGCACGCGCTTTGGATATCCACAATCGCATGGATGCGTCAATCTCTCGGTCGGTGATTCGCACTGGCTGTTCAACTGGGCACAGGAAGGTGATTTTGTTTACGTCCATGATCCTTTGGGTCTAACGCCAACTGATCCGGCTCTATATAAAGACTGGGCGTATTGACACTCACTAGTGCGTATGGTAAACTCGCCCCGCTCAATTAACTGGTCCCGTGGTGTAGCGGCCTAACATGCGGCCCTGTCAAGGCCGAGATCGCGGGTTCGAATCCCGTCGGGACCGCTGGTTTAGACAACTTGGTAAGTTTACACCAGGTTGTTTTCTTTTAATTGCTTAAACCCGAGACCACCCACTTTTCATAGTTGCCCTGAAGGAAATTGCCCGTGATGCCGATCCCAGTGGATTATGAATAAGTGTAAAACAGAATGATAATCCTCCTTCCATCCGTTTTACCTCACAAATCCGGGCGGATGACCGAAGTAGTCAGCCCAGCCACAATCCACTGGAATAGAAGTTGTTTTGAGATTTTTCGGGATAATAACCTTAAACTCCAGCGAGGTTATGTTACACTTGCGCTCGCATATATCTTCACACTGGAGATCCCCCATGCCTCGTCCTCAAGATATTGCCCCAACTTATGATCAGGCAATAGAAAAAATTATGCGCGACGAATCTGGTCCGATGTCCGCTCAAGAGCTGGCTGAAAAGATTCTCGCCGCGCGCCCGTCCAATGCAAAAGATCCAATGAAGACCGCGCGTAATAAGCTACGGGAAGCAATTGGCCGTGAATTGGTTTTTCTGGATCCCGATACTGTTTTGCCGCTCCGTTCGGCATGGCAAGGCACGCGTTTTCGTTTGCAGTTGGAACGCGAGGAGGTGAACGAAGGATTTTTTGATGTTGCAAACGCCTTGTCATACTATCTGCCGAAGGGATTTAATCTGGCAAAACTCCGCTTTGTGGATGTGGACGGGCAAGCAATTGAGTTTCAGATCAAACCAGTCACTAAAAAAGTTAAGGGAATTTTCGGGGATTCTGAGCTTACCGCCTACTATGCGTATTTGCCCATCTGGTTGCGCAAACAAAAGTTTTCTCACAAGGATTATCTGCTATTCACGATTTTGGATTGGGAAAACGGTGTTTTAAAATTGGAACACGAGCCGTATGGTCAGCGCAATGAGAAACTGTTGGGGAACCGTAACCGTTTGTTAGCAGACATGCTCTATGAGATGCTGGAGAATGCAACAGGAGAAAGGATTTACATCCACGATAGTCTCCCTACGATGTACGCGCGCCTACCTGAAAAAGATGGTTATCCACCCGATCATTGGATGGTAATAGTGGTGAACGACGAACGCATGGACACTGATGGGTGGGCTATTTTTTATCGCGATGAAAAAGAATCCATGCTTGAGATGATCATGGGTGAGACCGGCGGAAATACGCGCAGACCACCCAAAAAAACCATTTCCAAAGAACAGAAGAAAAAGGTTTACCGTTTTAAGGCTGCGTTGAAACACCACCCCAAAATCTGGCGCATGGTGGAAATTCAAGGCGAACATACGCTTTCGGATTTGAATACAATTCTGGTCAGTGTATTTGAGCATGACTTTGATCACCTGGGTGGTTTCTGGAAACTCGTCCCGCGCAAAGGAACAAAGCGCGGCGCGGCGCGCTATCGCGAAGTAGATTTGGGAAGTGTGGATCCGTTTGGCGAAGGCGACGCCGCCGATATCACAATCGCCGAGCTCGAACTTTCCGTCGGTGATAAGGTGAAGTATGTTTTTGATTTTGGTGATTGGATCGAGCATGTGTTAACGCTCGAAGCCATTGAGCCACCTCAGCCCGATGCAGAGTATCCGCGCGAAGCAACGCGCAATGCGCCAAAATATACCGATTGTGTGGAGTGTCAAAGAAAGGGCAAAAAGAATACGGCGGTATTTATCTGTTTGAGTTGCACAAAAAGTCCTGATGACGAAAGACTCTTATGCGAGAAATGCGCTGAAAAACACGAAGACCATTACGTGGAAAAGATTCTATATTGATGAACACGATGCCTGCTCCCGATGTTCGATTAACGCCCATTGACGAGACTGTATTCAAGGCGATCAACGCGGGGAAGTTTGCCAGCCGCGAGTTGTATCACTTACGCTTATGGGCGGAGTCCGCGCAGCTTGTGAGCGGCTTCGACGAGCTGATCTGCCTTGACCAGTTGAACTTCGCGCCCTTCGATTATCAAACGCGCGCGGCGCAGATCATGCTGCGCCGTTTTCGCGGGCGCGGGATGTTCTGCGATGAGGTCGGTCTGGGAAAAACCATCGAAGCGGGATTGGTGATCAAGGAATATCTGGCGCGCAACATCGTCCAGCGTTTGATGGTGATGACGCCCGCCGCGTTGGTGGAACAGTGGCGCGAAGAACTCGCAGTCAAATTTGGATTAACGGGATTTGTCACCACTGCGGACGCCGAGTTTCGCGCAGCGGGCGCAGAGGCTTGGGAGCGATTTCCTCTTCTAATCGCTTCGCTTGCTACCGCGCGCCGCGCCGAACATCGCGCGCGTCTCTCCCAGATTCCTTTTGACCTAGTTGTGCTGGATGAGGCTCATCATCTCAAGAATCGCAACAGCGCTTCGTGGAAGTTTGTCAACGAATTGCAGCGCAAATATATTTTGTTGTTGACCGCCACACCTGTGGAAAATAATCTCGACGAACTGTACAATCTGATCACCCTGCTCAAACCCGGTCAGTTGAAAACGCCGCGTGAATTTCGCAAACAATTCGTGGTCAGCGGCGACCCGCGCTTGCCGAAGAATCGCGGTCAATTGCGCGAGCTGCTTGGCGATGTGATGGTGCGTCACACGCGCAGTCAGGTAAATATCAACCTTCCGCCGCGCCAGGCGAATACTGTGCGCTTGAATCTATCACCTGATGAAGCGGAGTTTTACAAAGCGGTGAGCGATTATGTGCGCAATACACTCGCGCCGTCTAATGATGCCACCCCTGAAGGAAACGAGGGCATTCGCCAGACAGATCGTTTTGCATTATTAACGCTCCAACGCGAGATCGGCAGCAGCCCAAAGGCTGCCGAGGCGACATTGCGTTCACTCGCTGCACGTGTTATGAATGAAGAGAACCGTCAGCGCCTGATTGGTTTCGCGGAACAGTCCACACAAGTCCAATCGTGGGCAAAGGGAGAGGCGTTGGAAAAACTGCTCAAAACGATTCTGCGCGATCCAGCCGAGAAGGTCATCATATTTACTCACTTCCGCCGCACGCTTGAAAAACTGGTTGAACTCCTACGGCGCATGGATGTGGACTTTGTGATGTATCACGGCGAGATGGACATGATCTCCAAGAATCAAGCCATTGCGGATTTTGAAAGCCGCGCCAATGTTTTGCTTTCCACGGAAGCCGCAGGGGAGGGACGCAACCTTCAATTTTGCCGTGCGATGATCAACTTCGATATTCCGTGGAATCCCATGCGGATCGAGCAGCGTGTTGGGCGCATCCATCGCGTAGGGCAGACGCGCGAGGTGCGCATCTACAACCTTTCGGCGCGCGGCACGGTGGAGGATTACCTGCTCGAAATTCTAGACCAGAAACTCAACATGTTCGAACTGGTCATCGGTGAAATGGATATGATCCTTGGACAGATCGAAGACGAGCGCGACTTTGAAGACCTGTTGGTGGATGCCTGGCTCGGCGCGCAAAACGCAGAGGACTTACGCGTGAATTTCAAGGAACTTGGCGATAGACTGGTCGAAGCACGCAAGACGCATCAGAAAACGCAAGAGTATGATGAGTCATTGTTTGGCGAGGATTTCTCGGCTTAATAAATTATGGCTCAAGACTCAACTTCCCTCGAACAACTTGTATTGGGATATTGCCGCCAGGTGGGCGCATTGGTGGAGCCGCCTGCGTATGGCGTATACGAAATCCTCCTGCCCGACCAGACAGCGGCACGCTGGGGAATTTCACCACACCAGCGTGTCATCTTCGACGCGGCAAATAACCAGGACGGCGTTATTTTCTTACATTACGGGCACGCACTGGTCGAAACCATCGTCGAAGAATTGCGCGGGCAAAGCGCAAACGGGCATTTCTTCATCAATAATGTGAGACCCGAAAAACCAGGTTTTCTTTCTGAGGTTGAAAGAACTTTTTCTCTGCCAAACGCAAAATTTTTTTTCATCCCTGCCGAGAAGGAACGTGCGCGCCTTCATCATTACGCGCGTTTCAACTTCAAGGTGAGTCTGGTCGCCGATGAAAAGCGCGAGTTGGTATTGCCTGTGTGGATGGATTTGCAGAACGGATATCCAATCAATGGGGCGGATATCGAACGATTGGGGATTCTCGATGCGGACAACCACTTCGCTCAAATACCATCCGCGCCTGCTTTTTGGAACAATGAAACTGCCCTCAGCCCGAAGACTCTTGCTGCGCTTTTGGAACGCGCCCGAGAAGCGGCGCCGCAAGAATTGGGCGAGACGCTGTCGCATTTGCAAAAGAGACTGGCGCGCTTCCTTGAACTTGACCGCGCCCGCTTGAACGACTATTACGCCGATCTGCTCAAGGATGCGAAGAAGCGCCTGCAAAAGGCAGACGAAGATCGCCGCTCTGCAATGGAAGCAAAGATCGCTGCCATCAACGCGGAGCACGAATCCAAGCTGGTGGATGTGGAGCAGAAATATCATCTACGCGTCCAGCTGGAGTTGGTGAATCTCGCCATCATTACCCTGCCCAAATTGGATCTGACAGTGGAGATTCGCAAACGCACATCCGCGATCAAGCGCACGGTCAGTTGGAATCCGTTGCTGCATATTGTCGAGCCGTTACCGTGCGATGTATGCAACCGCGGAGGGATGACACTTCATCTGTGCGAGAACGGTCATTTGGCTCATGCAGAATGTCTTGCGCCGCAATGCGTGGAGTGCAAGCGGACGTATTGCAAAACTTGTGCGCACGAGGTGGTGGGATGTGTCGTATGTGCACGCCCGATTTGCGTTCACAGTTTGACGCGCTGCGCGACCTGTCAGCGCGTGACTTGCGGCGAACACGCGGGCGAATGTCACGCATTGGATGGCGAGCCGCGCAAAATTATCGTCAGTGAGGAAAAGACCGAAGCAACAGAATCAAATTCGGGGAAGAAAGAAGCATTCGCGAAAGCGGTATCCGTTCCGCAAGAGAAAAAGAATATCAAGCGGGAGTCACCCAAGGCAAAGCCCATCTTCAAAAAGACCATTGCGCCGCCTAAACCGCTTGCCGATTATGTCGAGGTTTTTTCCGACCCGCCGGAGGGAACCATCACTGCATACATGATTCGCAGGCGAAATGAATTAGCTGTCCGTTGGTGGACGATGACCGAGGAGGGGATTCTGGTGAATTGCAAGTGCGAGAAAATGTGGAATTGCGAAATGAATGGAATCGTGTACCGCCCGTCGGATGATTTGGAACGGCAAATGAACCTACTGCTCACGCGCTTCCGAGAGGAATACAACCTGCCCGATAAGAAGACGCGCTATTTTCAAATCCGTGTGGGCAAACCTTTTGAGGAAAAGAAGTTGAAAATCCCATCGAGTTGGAGGGATGAGGCGGCGCTGGAAAAAGCAAGGAAGGGATTCGATGAGTTGAGTAAGAAGAAATGAAAGAGTTTTGGGTGAATTCCCAGTTGCGTTGGGATTTATATTTTGCTCAACAGGATGGGGTTAATGTCTTGAAAACAATTCATCCGTATTCGACGGTGGTGTAAACCGAGGTACAGATACCAGTGCTGGCTATTTGTCTCATCCTCCAGATTTTTGGGGAGTGTAGTCAAACGATAGACTTTTTCTATCCAGTGGATGTGGACCACCACGGATAGCGGTTATATCGGAGGTAGCTTTGTCGGAAAAGCATCGGGTATGGCGCAAAAGTATCGGTAGGATTAGTTGAGAGCCTGCCAGGAAATCTGAAAGCGACCACTGTGCAGGTCACTCAATGCGGCTAACATGGATTGAGCATTCTGGCGTTGCCAGCCATGTCTTTGCCGCTTCATGCGATGATGTACGACAGTATTGATGCCGCTTTCGACTGTTCCGCTTCCAATGGGAAAGCCTTCTTGTCGGAAACGCGCATAGTCCATTTTTGATTGGCGCGACTCAAAATAGGCAGGCGATTGAAGCAACGAAGTTCGAAATGATAGAAACTATCGCCAGCGGGGAATACGCTCGGGAATCCGCTCTTCACCCAATTCATAACAGATCTTTTTGAGTCGCTCCCAGGCGCCCTGCCACTTTAAGTCGCTGAGTTTCTCCTGGAGCGGCACATCCCGGCGAACAGTAGCTAATTTCTTGTAGAGC
>DATDRD010000220.1:0-4334 GCA_035291925.1 Anaerolineales bacterium | reverse complement strand
AGCGGCCTTCCATGAACTGAGGCGGGGATTTATCCCGCCGATTCCCGCCCCGCCCATGAGACATGGACAACTCCTTCGCAATCTCTTCAGCAACTACATCGTGTCTCAAACCAGGCTTTGCCGACTATCTTTGATGTTCCTGCATATAAGCGCGTAACAGCAGGTTGATTCTTGTCTGGTATCCCCGTCCTTGCTTTTTGAACCAATCCAATACGTCGCTATCCACGCGCAAAGTCAATTGTGTTTTTGTGCGTGGTTTGAGACCGCGTCGCACAATTGCCTTTGCGAACATTTCAGGCGTCATTGCGGGCGCGTCGGAATAATCAATATCCTCGTCCTTCATTTTATCTAGACGGGCGAAGTCAGTCTTGGATTTCACTGAAGTAGATTTTTTCTTCATATTGGTTTGCCTTTCTAGCGGAGATAATACGGATAATAGTTTCTGATTCGGTATGGACGACCATGATGACGCGGGCTGTTAGCAATCCGAGTGTTTGATAGCGTATTTCGCCGTATTCAAAGCGGTCGTCAATAACGGTGACAGTATCGAGTTCGAATATTGCAGGGACATCAGCAAAGTCAATACCGTGTTTGCGAATGTTACTCAACTGTTTCTTTTCGTCCCATACGAATCGCATATAACAATTGTAGTGTCAAATTGTCAATACGTCAAATCGGGATTTTGAAGTAATCAAGTTCCTCGCGAAATCTTTTCACCCCGCAAACGGACCTTGCCCAACCGCCCCGCCTATGAGACATCCCTTCGGCACTTCCTTCGCAATCTCTTTCCCAACCCCATCTAACCCCAAGCTTTGCTTGTTACAGATTGCTCTTCAACCAACGGACAAAATCCGCAAACGCCATTTCTTCCGTCAAGTACAAACGCGTTTTGTCTTCCCGATGTGAATGTGGGATATTTTCTCCTGCATGTTCTTTCCCTATTTTCCCATATTTCAGACGAATCGCACGCGGATCGGGACTGTTGTCGAATCCCGCTTCCACCCAATTGCCGCGCATTACGTAATAGCGATATTTTCGTAGCCCATCACTGAACAATTCTGTTACAAGGATTTGATATTCCCCGTATTCTGCTTCGATCCGCAGGATTGCCCGATTGGGAGTCGTATCAATCTCGTATACGACGTTTTCAAAAACGGACTGGGCGAGTTCGATTATTTCAGCAAAATGTCTTGAAGCTTTTTCGTCCAATCTTCAACCCCCTTATGGCAAAATTCCCAATCAGCCAAATCCACTTCCCATGTTTTGCTGATGCTGACTTCCACGTGTTTTACGAATTCCTCGTCTTCTCCTGTATGTTTGGCAAAGGCGGAGTATTCCAGCCCGTATTTCTTTTGATATGCCTCATCCTTCTGACGGAGTTGATTGATCTTTGTCGTGATCTGGTCTATGGCGTAGCGCTGCAAAGCCGCGTTGACAGACTCTTGCAGGTCTCCCAAAGAGGCAAGGATTTCGGTAAATTTGTCATGGACTGTTACTGTAGTCATTTTTGCTCTTTTCAACAATTCTTGTTGGTATTTTACTACACATAGCGGACTAAAGTCCTCCCTCAGCACATGGAAGCGGTTTCGACACGGTGAGCGAAAGACGAACCGTCAACCCACCGCTTTCAGGCTGATTACGCGAGTCTTCATCCCTGCGCAGACCCCCTCCCCGCACACAGACTCCCCCAAATCCGACGATGAAAACTTTGGATTCACATTCAATCTTTATATTGTCGTGTCGTGTCTGTATTTGGGGAGGGTGTCTCCGCCATCATGACGAGAGATCTTATATCGATTTGAGTTTTGCATTCTCCATACTCAGCATGAAAAGGGGCGGAAGGTGATCGCCAAAGAAGCGGCTGATTTCAGGCATGAGAGAGTTCGCGCAACTTGGGTAGAACGTCTTCGGGCTTTTTACCCGTGAGTCTCAAGTAGATTCCGAGCCCGTCGAGGTCTACCTCTTCACTCCATACCAATTCCCCGCTGGAGCCAATGGTCACTTTCTTGAATTGGCTGTAGTCGTTCCATAAGGCAAAAACTCCCGCACCTGCGAATTCGGACAGGTCAACTTTACCTTCGATACCGTCTGAAAATTTGACATATAGGCGGAAATCTTCAAGAGGTTTGACGTCTTTTAGAACAGGCAGTTTTTCTTCCATAATTTGATTCTACGATTTCTTGTGAAACAAAAAGACCTGCCAAACGCATATGCCTGTCAGGTCTTTCCTAATCACCACTTACTACTGGCTATTCACTCTTCTTATTCCACAATATTGATCGGCAACTCGTTCCTACTGCTCAATGCTGCGACACTCACCTGCGCCGCGACCTTCTGTGCGATCTCGCGCAGGGCGTTCGCCACGGGCGAATCGGGATGAGATACCAAAATCGGTTTTCCACTGTCTCCACCGATGCGCACATTCTGGTCAATCGGCACTTTGCCGAGGAAGTTGGCTTGACTCGATTGCGCCAGTTGTTCACCGCCGCCCGAGCCGAATAAATCCATGCGGGTGCCATCCGGCAGGTCAAGATACGACATGTTCTCGATGATCCCCAGGATCGGCACTTCCAGCGTGCGGAACATGTTCAGTCCGCGGCTGGCATCTTCAAGTGAAACCAATTGTGGCAGGGTCACAATCACTGCGCCGCTCAATGGCAATGCCTGTGCCAGCGAAAGCGATGCATCACCCGTACCAGGGGGCAGGTCAACGATCAAATAATCGAGTTCGCCCCATTCCACATCGCTCAAAAACTGGCGGATGGCTGAGTTGAGCATCGGTCCGCGCCAGATGAGCGGCTGTCCGGGTTTGACGAGCAAACCCATCGAGATCATCTTGATGCCATACGCCTGCGCGGGCATGAGTCTGTTTCCCTGTGGCGGTGGGAGTCTTTCCACGCCAAGCATGGTCGGCACATTGGGGCCGTAGATGTCCGCGTCCATAAGCCCGACGCGCGCGCCGCTTTGTGCAAGCGCCACCGCGATATTCACAGACACAGTGGACTTGCCGACGCCACCCTTGCCGGAGCCGACTGCGATCGCGTTGCGGATGGGCATGTTGAGCAGTCCGCGCATGCGGCCATCGTTGGGGACATCCGAATCCAGTTTTATTTCGACGGACTTCACGCCCTCAACGGACATCACAGCCTGTTTTGATTCCTTTTCGATCTGTCCGCGCAACGGACAGGCAGGTGTCGTCAGCATCACTGTGAATGAGACCTTGTCATCCTTGATCTCCAACTCGCGGATCATGTTGAGTGTGACCAGATCCTGGTGGAGTTCAGGTTCCTGTACTTTACTCAATGCCGCTAATATAGCTTCTTTTGTGATTGTGTTTGTCATGTGTTTATTGTACCAAGTAAAAAATTTCTCGCGTTGAGCGGAGGTCTGAGCGGTTTTAGTGAAGACCGCAGACGAAACGCGGCTTAGAGGGACGCTTCGTCTACGCAACCTTCGGCTTGCACTCAGGTTGCTCCGCTCAGCGCGAATGTGATTATGATGTTGCCGGGGCCGCGGCGCCAGCTGCCTTCGCGGCTTTGGCGGCTTCCTTTGCCTTGCGCGCCTCTTCCTCACGCGCGTAATTTTGGGGTCGAATGCCCGCGTAGTATGCTGCGGGCTTGAGCAGCTTCTCCATGTTGTACACACTGCGTCCATAGGATGCAAGCTCGAAATCGTGATCCATCTTGATCGCGTCAAATGGACAGTACTCTGCGCAGAAGCCACAGTTCATGCAAATGTCGGCGTCGATGTAGAATTCGGTCGGCTCGGGGATGGGGCGGCCGGTCTGCGGGTCGTTCGAACGCACGATCCAGATACACTGCGGCGGGCAGACCTTTGCGCAGATCCCGCAGGAGGTGCAACGGACATCCTTCTTTCCTTCCGGGCCTTCATCGTAAACCAGGAAGGGCACGTAACGAGCCTCTTCGGGCAGGATCAATCTTTCTTCCGGATACTGAATCGTGAAGATGCCTTTCGTATCTTTGCTCGAGCGGTGCCTGATCCCTTCTTCAGTGAAATAGCGTTTCTTGCCGCGCAGCAGCCATGAGATGTCCTCAATATATGTATCCCAGAATCGCTTCCAGGTGACGCTCAATCCTTTAAGAATACCTTTTCCGTACATAGTTAGTTCTCCACTATGTCATTGCGAGGGCGTAGCCCGAAGCAATCTCCAAATTCGCGAGGGGATTGCTTCGCGCAGGCTCGCAATGACATCTATCTGTCCAACTCGCCCATCACGACGTCAAGAACACCAAACAAGGCGACAAAATCAGCGATCTTGGTGCCGAGACACATCTGCTCGAGCGGGGTGATGTTGACGAACGATGGTGCGCGCA
>DATDRD010000219.1:0-11682 GCA_035291925.1 Anaerolineales bacterium | reverse complement strand
GCTGTCGTGGTGGGAATGTTGTCGGATGCGAACCGGGCTCACGAGGCGAAAGTATTGTCAGAGATGAAAGCGCTTGGGGGAACGGTAGTGGCGTTGGGTGAGTCCGATGCGGATGTCGAGTTTAGGTCAGGAATTCCCGAGAGCGTACGCGGGGTCTTATATCTTCCCGTTCTTCAATTGATGGCCTTCTATCGTTCGGTGATGAAAGGCCTAAATCCCGACCGTCCAAATAATTTGACGGCGGTTGTCAAACTCAATTTCTAAAAAGGAGAGAAGCATGAAAAAGTTACTGTTCGTTTTTGTGGTGGCAAGTCTGTTGCTTGCCGCGTGCGGCGGAGGGACATCCGCCACCGAAGCGCCTGCGGGCGGCGAGAAAGTCACCATCCGCGTGTGGACTCACCAGAACGACTCGTTCAATGCCGGCTATGAAGCGCTGGCGACGGAATATATGGGGATGCACTCCAACGTGGAGATCGTTTTCGAGACATTCGATTATGACACGTACATTCAAACCCTGCAGACCGCACTGCCAGCCAAGACCGAAGCCGATGTCCTGCAAATGTTTGGCTCGTGGGTGTGCTCGTATGCCGATGGCGGCAACCTGGCCGAAATGCCTGCCAGTGTAATTTCTATGGACGATGCGAAGGCCAAACTACTGGGCGCACCGGTTGGTGGTTACATTTGCGATGGCAAACTGTATGGCGTGCCCCAGGAATTCAACATCGAGTATGGCGCGGTATTGTTCAATACTGCCATAGCAGAAGAAGTTGGCGCGACCGATTACAAGGATGGCTGGGCGAACTGGGATGAGGTCATCGAAGACGGAAAGAAGATGGCTGTTACGCAGGATGGCGTGATGACCCGCGCCGGGCTGAACTTCACCGGTTCGGACGGTATCGCTACCATGTTCCACTCCGTCTATCTGCAATACGGCGGGCAATACCTGAAGGATGGCGTGTACACTGTAAATACACCCGAAGGTGTCAAGACGCTCGAATTGATGAAGCAACTCGTGGACGATGGTTTGGTGGATCCCCTGCTTTATAATGACGAAGAGAACTGGGTGGGCGACTCGTACTTTGCCGAGACCAGCGCCATGGGGTTGGTTGGTCCGTGGGCGATCCCTGAATACAGCGGCGACTATGCGGAGGTGGCGGCGGCGACCATCTATCAACCATTGCCAAGCGTGGGTTCCGAACCGGTCTTCGCGGCGGCTTCCGGCTGGGGTTTGACCGTCTCCGTCAACAGCAAGGCGCAGGAAACGGCGTGGGATTTCGTCAAGTTCGTAACTCTGGATGCAAGCAACGCTGTCGAATGGAATCTGGCTTCCGGCACTTTGCCTGCGTTGAAAGAAAACATCAGTGGCGCGAACGCCGACGCCCTTGTGGTTGAGTTCCCGTACTTCAAGCCTTTCCTCGGTATTCTGGAATACGGTCAGTATGAGGGTCAGTTCCCTGACCGCGATTTCGTCTGGTATGAAGTGGCATATCCCACTGTTCTAAACTTCCTGCAAGGCAACGCCACCCTGGAGGAAACACTTCAAACCATCGAGAGCGAAGTGCAAGGTTCGTTCAAGTAATTCCACTTTGCCTTTTCGGCTTCGAGGGCTTTATGCCCTCGGAGCCGCTCAGGAGACCCAGATGACTGTCTCGATCCAAAACAACTTGTTGCGGCGATTCTTTCGCGGGCGCAATTCGGCTGAAAAGCAATTCCTTGCGGGCGCGATTTCCCCACTGGTCCTGTACATGACTTTTTGGACGATCTTCCCCCTGCTGTGGGGAATTGCACTGGCATTTTTTGATTACAGTCCCCGTCAGACGGGCGGCTTCCTGGGTTTTGGCGAAGGCAATCCCTTTGTTGGTTTGCAGCACTTTGAAAGCATGTTGAACTTCACAGCCGATGCGCCGCTGGAAGTTCAGCAGTTTCATATTGGGATCAGGGTCACACTTCTGTTCGCGGTGCTGGTTGTGCCGCTCAATTTGCTTGTCACATTGCCGCTGGCATTCCTGATCGAATCGATCAACGATAAGGTCAAAGGCATATTCCGAACGCTCTTTTTCCTGCCTGTGCTGGCGCCCTCTGTGGGTGTGGCAATCATGTGGGGATTCATCTTTCATCCCCAGCGCGGATTATTGAACGCCATCATCGGCGAGTTTACCGGGAAACTCGTCGGCGTCGCCTGGCTCAGGGATTCAAGCCTGACGGTCTGGGGGATTCCCGTTGCCTTGTTCGCAATTGTTGTCGCTTATCTCTGGCAGGACATGGGCTACAATCTGGTCATTTTCATTGCCGCCTTGCAGGGGATTCCCCAAAGCATCAAGGACGCAGCAAGAATTGATGGCGCGAACTGGTGGCAGATGTTTGCGCGCATCATTGTCCCGCTTCTCATGCCGACCATTTTGCTGGCTGCCGTTCTGACGATGATCTCCGCCTTTCAGGTTTTTGACATTGTCCAGGTTATGACCGACGGCGGTCCAGACGATCAGACCCAGGTGTTGTTGTTGAATATTTACAGTTACGCCTTCCGCTACCAGAAAATGGGCTGGGCAGCGGCGGTCTCCATCGTGATGTTTCTCCTGGTGTTCAGCATCTCGTTCGTGCAAACGCGCCTGCTCCGCACGGAATGGGAGTATTAAGCATGACCGTTTCATCCGTTTCCCGTAAACGAGTCACATTCCGCATCAACCTGGCTTACTTCATCCTCATCCCTGCCAGCCTGATCGCCCTCCTGCCTTTCGCTTGGATGGTTCTCAGTTCATTCAAGACGCTCAAGGAGATCCGCCAGATTCCGCCGACGTTTGTCCCTCAGGAGTTTACGCTGGATAACTACGTAAAGGTCCTTGATGATCCCGACCTGCCGCTGGGAATCTTCTACCGCAATTCAGCGATCATTGCGGTCGCCAATGTAATCCAGGTCTTGTTCACCAGTTCCTTGTTCGGTTATATCTTTGCCAAGTTCGAGTTCAAGGGCAAGAAGGCGCTCTTCTGGTTTCTCCTGTCGCTAATGATGATCCCCCACCAGATGACCATGATCCCAGGCTATCTCATCCTTGCAAAACTTGGTTTGATCAACAACCTGCTGGGTTTGATCATTCCTGCCGCCATAGATGCATTCGGTATTTTCCTCTTCCGTCAGTTCGCGCTTTCGATTCCAAACGAATTGCTCGACGCGGCGCGCGTGGACGGGGCGGGCGAGTTCTACATCTACCGTCGCATCGTCCTGCCGCAACTGGGTCCCGCGCTGGCGACGTTCGGAATGTTGACTTTCATGTTCAACTGGAACGCCTATCTATGGCCCCTGATCGTGTTGACGGAGAAAAACGTCCGCACACTGCCCATCATCCTGACCTGGTTCTCAAATCAGCAGGTTGACAAAACAAACCTGACGATGGCAGCTTCCGTGCTGGTCATTCTGCCTGTCCTGTTCGTCTTCCTTCTCGTCCAAAAGTGGATCGTGGAAGGCATCACACTCAGCGGTTTGAAAGGATAATACATGACCAAAATCACTTTCATCGGCGCGGGGAGTTTAGGCTTTACAGGCGAACTCGTGCGCGACATTCTCACCTTCCCGCTTTTGGAGGATGCGACCCTCTGCCTGATGGACATCAACCCCGAAAGGCTCGAATGGGCGAAAAAGGGCGTTGAGAAATTGATCAAGGCAGGCAAGCGTCCCGCCAAAGTGAAAGCGACTCTCAGTCGCGCGACCGCTCTCAAAGGCGCGGATGTCGTCCTTACAACGATCCTTGCGGGTTCAACAGAAGTCTGGCGGCACGATATCGAGATCCCCAAGAAATATGGCGTCGATATCAACGTCGGCGATACGCGCGGACCGAGCGGTATCTTCCGGTTCCTACGCACGATCAACCCCATGCTGGATATCGTCCGCGACATGGAAAAATATTGCCCGAACGCGGTGTTGTTGAACTACACCAACCCGATGGCGATGTTGTGTGCCGCGCTGCAACGACAAACGTTTATCCCGGTCACTGGTTTATGTCATTCAGTGCAGGGTACGGCGATGATGCTCGCCGAATGGATTGGCGCCCCCTACAACGAAATCGATTATTTGTGTGCAGGTATCAATCATCAGGCCTGGTATCTCGAATACAAATGGAATGGCAAGGATGCGTATCCGCTCATCCACAAAGCCATTACCGAGCGACCTGAAATTTACAATCATGAACAGGTCCGCAACGAGATGTATCTCGCCATAGGCAAATATGTCACCGAATCGAGCGGGCATAACTCTGAATACAACCCGTGGTTTCGCAAACGCCCCGACCTCATCGAAAAATATTGCAAGGATGGCACAGGTTGGAATCCTGGCGAGTATGCCTACATCCTCAAGGAGTATCAGTACAACGAAGCCACGTGGCAGGAGCAAGTCAAGGAGCGACTCGCGCAACCTCTCGTTGAACAGGATTTGCAACGCGAACATGAATACGCTGCGTATATCATCAATGCCCTCATGGGCGGTGAGATGTTCAAGTTCAATGGCAATGTCCGCAACACGAAGCTCATCACGAATCTGCCCGAAGGCGCTTGTGTCGAAGTACCTGTCGTCGTGGACAAGGCCGGCTTCCATCCCATTCATGTTGGCGCGCTCCCCGCGGAATGTGCACTGCTCACGCAGCTCTCGAGCGGCATCGAAGAGATGGCGATCACTGCCTCCATCGCAGGCGACCCGACCATGGTCTATCGCGCGATCGCGCATGACCCACTTACTTCCGCTGTGTTGTCTCTCGCCGAGATCCGCCAGATGACCAACGAACTCTTTGCACAGCATAAGGATTACCTGCCTCAATTCAAACATCATGTGGTTTAAGGATTTCCTGACCCTCTTTCTTCTTTCATCTTTCCTTGTAGGATGTGAACCCGCTTCCCCCTCATCCGAACCTGATTCACCGACCATGGAGATTCCCTTGGCCTCTACATCTTCCTCCTCATGGTGGCGTCCCACTGTTGGACTCACCTGGCAATGGCAAATCGGCAACATCGATATTGATACCTCCATCGAAGCCGATGTCTATGATGTTGATTTATACGTTGACCAATCCGTCATTGATGAATTGCACGCCAAAGGTCGCAAGGTCATCTGTTATATCAGCGTTGGCTCGTGGGAGGATTGGCGACCTGACAAAGACGGGTTCCCGCCTGAAATATTGGGCAATAATTACGAAGGCTGGCGCGGCGAGAAATGGCTGGATATTCGTCAGGTTGACAAGCTCGCACCCATTATGCTTGCGCGGCTTGACCTGTGTAAAGCCAAAGGGTTTGACGCAGTCGAGCCGGACAACATGGAAATCCACACCAATAACACAGGTTTCCCGCTGACCTACGAAGACCAATTGAGATACGCACTTTGGTTCGCGGATGAATCCCACAAACGCGGACTTGCCATCGGTGTCAAGAACGCGCCAGACCAGGTGAAAGATTTGGTCGAACATTTCGATTTCGCCATCACGGAAGATGCCTTCTTCTATGGTTGGGCTGAGAAGATGAAGCTGTTCATCGAAGCGGGTAAACCTGTCTTTGCCGCGGAATATACCGACCTTGGCGGCGACTTTGAATCCTACTGCCGCAAATCGAAAGATTTGAAATTCAGCACCATCCTCAAAAACCGCGGCTTGGACGCGTGGCTACGAATCTGCCCTTAACCTGACACTTGGAACTTGACACCTGGAACCTGACACATGAAACCCATAACAATCGGTAAACTCCGCGGACTTCAACAAATTTCCTCCAAACGTGGCACGTTCACCTGTCTCGCGTTGGATCATCGCCAAAACTTGCGTAAAGCCAATCCCGCCTTCGTCAGCGACGAAGAACTCTCGCGCTTTAAGCTGGAAGTAACTTCCGCGCTCGCTTCAAGGGCAACAGCTGTTCTGCTCGACCCCGAAGTTTCCGCTGCACAAGCGATTGCCGGGCGCGCGATTCCCAACAACGTCGGGCTGGTTGTTGCAGTTGAATCTACGGGCTACACTGGCGACGCGACCGCGCGACAGGCGCAGATGATCCCAGGCTGGTCGGTGGAGAAAGCCAGGCGTATGGGCGCGTCCGCGATCAAATTGCTGGTGTACTACCACCCCGAAGCACAAACAGCCTCTGAAATTGAGTCATTCACGAAACAAACTGCAGATGATTGCACAAAGCACGATCTCGTGCTCATGCTCGAGCCGCTATCATATTCACTTGATGAAAACAAGAAACTTTCATCAGAAGAGAAAAGATATGTAGTGGTGGAAACTGCCAGACGCTTAACTCCATTGGGTGCAGATATTCTCAAAGCGGAGTTCCCACTCGACGCAGCAGATACAGATCAAAAAGTCTGGGCTGATGCGTGTGCAGAAATTTCTGTCGCATCCACCGCCCCGTGGATTCTCCTATCAGCCGCCGTCGATTATGAAGTCTTTCTTCAACAGGTAGCAATCGCTTGTAACGCGGGTGCAAGTGGTATCGCCGTAGGCCGCGCGCTATGGAAAGAAGCAGTCATGCTGGATGGCGATGAGCGAATGGAATTCCTGCGTACCACTGCGCGTCAACGCATCTCACGTCTTACATCATTATGTCATGCACTCGCAAAACCCTATACGGATTTCTACTCAGCTGAGGCACCCTTTGATTGGTATAAAACATATTGAGTACACAGGTAAACAGGTAGGCATGTATACAGGAATCCAAAAGTTGTGTTTACCTGTTTCCTTGTGTACTTGTTTACACTTCTCCCACCCATGACACCTTACGACATTCTCGTTGCTGGCGAAATCAATCCTGATCTGATTCTTTCGGGTAACGTTGTACCTGAATTTGGTCAGGTTGAAAAACTGGTTGCTTCATACACTCTGGCTGTCGGTTCCTCCTCGGCTATCTTTGCATGCGGTGCTGCACGGCTGGGCCTGCGCGTTGCCTTCATCGGCGTATGCGGTGACGATCTCTTTGGCCGCTTTATGTTGGATGAAATGCAAAAAAGAATTGTGGATGTCAGCAACGTCATCATTCGCCCAAATGGTCAGACTGGACTCAGCGTGATCCTGAATCAGGATGCAGACAGGGCCATCCTGACTCACGTCGGCTTGATTCCCGATCTACAGGCAGCAGATATCCCCGATCGTTTGCTTAGCCAATCCCGTCACCTGCATGTCGCATCTTATTTTCTGCAAACCAAACTTCAACCTGATTTACCGGCCTTGTTTCGGCGCGCACACTCAATCGGGTTGACCACTTCGCTCGATACAAATTACGACCCGTCCGAAAAATGGATCGGTTTCGACGAACTGCTTTCAGCCACAGATATCTATCTGCCGAACAAAACTGAAGCGCTTTCAATTATACAATCAGACGATATTGAATCCGCTTCAAGGGAACTTGCCAGCAAAAGTAAACTCGTTGCCATCAAACTCGGTGCGGACGGGGCATTGGCTTGCACGCACAACAAAATCACCCACGCAGAATCCATTTCTGTAAATGTCGTAGATACGGTTGGCGCGGGCGATACTTTTGATGCAGGATTCCTGTATGGCTATTTCAACCAATGGCCGATTGAAAAATCACTGCGACTCGCGTGCGTTTGCGGAGCCATGTCTACGCAAAGGGCGGGCGGTATAGAAGGCCAGCCTACATTGGAAGAAGCGATGAAATATGTACCTTGATGAAATCGTGCGTGCTCAAAAACGCGGGGAAGCAAAAGGGATCACGTCGATCTGTTCCGCACATCCCTGGGTATTGAAAGCCGCCGTGAGGAATGCTCAACAGGTCTCCGAGACCTCGGAGACCTTGCTGATTGAATCTACTTGTAATCAAGTCAATCAATTTGGCGGATACACTGGGATGACCCCCGCAGACTTCGTCCGCTATGTGCAGGGGATTGCTGAAGAAAACCAATTCCCATTTGAAAATATTATTTTAGGTGGTGATCATCTAGGTCCAAACGTCTGGCAAAACGAGCCTGAAGAATCAGCGATGCGAAAAGCGGAGGTGATGATGCGGGATTATCTGCAAGCAGGATTTGTCAAAATCCATCTCGATTGCAGTATGCGATTGGCGGGTGATCCGGATGGAGCTTTAGTGCTTGCATTATCTGCAAGCCGCGCAGCACGATTGGCTAAAGGGGCGGAGGCGTCGCATGTGGAGGGATTTGAGTTACCGCGCTATGTCATAGGTACGGAGGTGCCTGTCCCTGGTGGGGCATGGGAGCACGAAGAAGGCGTCCGTGTGACGAAGGTTCAGGATGTGCAGCAGACCATAGAGGTCACGCGTGAGGCGTTCTATCGGGAGGGGTTGCAGTCTGCTTGGGAACGAGTTATTGCAATCGTGGTCCAACCAGGCGTCGAGTTCGGAGATGACTTTATTCTGCCCTATAAACCTGATGAAGCAAAAGAATTATCGCGTTTTATTGAAAGCCAATCAATGATTTACGAGGCACACTCCACCGATTATCAACCAGGCGACGCATTGAAAAATTTGGTCAGTGACCATTTTGCTATTCTCAAAGTGGGACCTAGTTTGACATTTGCCTTCCGTGAAGCGGTCTTTGCGCTGGCAATGATTGAAGATGAACTGTTTGCAGAAGACCAGTGTTCACAGATTATTCAGATTCTGGATGATGTGATGGTGAAACATCCTGAACATTGGAAGAAGTATTATCGCGGCGACGCAGCCGATCAGGCGTTCAAACGCAAGTACAGCCTGAGCGACCGTGCCCGTTATTATTGGGTCCGGCCTGAGGTTCAAATAGCCTTCGGGCAGCTGATGAAAAATCTCGGCGAGAAACCCCTGCCATATTCTTTGTTGAGCCAATTTGTAGGAGAGACAAATCTCAATGCCACACAGGTCATTGAATGGAAGATAGGTAATGTGTTTGATAACTACTCGATGGCATGCAGGAAAAATGAATGATAGGGCAGCCAGATGCATTTCTCGCTGTTCGTATGATTTGAAATCCAGCGGCAATTGCCCGGGTGGACGCAGTTACAATTGAAATATCTATCGTAAGCTGTATCACCAAAATCACGCTATTTTGCCCGACCATGCAGGAAGAATTTGTCCGAAAGTCCCGCCAGATCTTGGTGGACTGCGTGTAACCCTGCCCCTGCGGATTTTTTGGAGATTCACGGAAACCATGCACCTGCGCGCCCGCTATGCTGACCAAATATCAAAAGCGGATCTCGGGTCCCTTGCTTGACCGAATTGACACGGCTTGCCTCATCGAAGTGCCGCGGGTGGATTGTGAAAAGTTAAGTGGAGATCGGATGGGTGAATCATCTGTGTCTATTCGCGCACGCGTGCAAGCTGTGCCGCAAAGCCAACGCGATAGATTTGAAGAAATGCGATGGCTCCAGTCATCGCACCTAAGTCGAGAGACTTCGGAATCCCTGATGTGCAATGCAGATATGCGTGTGGGGGAGATCAGGCAGTTTTGCAAGTTGCAGCCTTGCCCTGCGCAGGGCCGAAGGAATGAGGGTCAGAGTTTGATCCGGGGCTGATGCTCAGATGCAGCTGTTCATATTCGGAATCAGTATTTACAGAGAAATCAACAGCCTCGGTTATTTTGCTCGACATGAACAGCCGGCGCTGGTGGAAAGGTTTGCTGTATCACTCATTGTTGCGTTATTGGCCGTTATTGTTATACAATTGGCACGAATAGAGGCAGCATAATAAGCTTTTCCAGCAGATTATTTTGGTTCACCTTATTGATTTTCTTCTCGCTGGGGTGTCAGGCGCGGGCGGATTCATCGACCCCTGCAAGTACAACTCCTGGCCCTCTTGTGACTATCCTGGGCCAGCGTGAATATATTGTGCACCAGCAATTGATGCTCTTCAATGAAGGGCCGGGTCACCCGGAGAAGCAGAATATTTGGCTGGCATTGATTCGAGACTTTTCTCCTTATCAAGAGGTGCGGTCAATGGAGATTTCGCCCAAAGATTATGAATTAGTCGTTGACGAATACGGCAACCAATATGCTGAGTTCGATTTCTCCAATCATCCCGCCGGGGTGACCAAAACGGTGAAGATCGATTATCGGGTGGCCGTCAACGAATTGGCTTACGACTTGTCAGTCTGCGAGGGGGAACTTCTCGATGATTTTATCCAACCCGAGCTGCATATCGAAGCCGCTAATCCCCAAATTGTGGCTCTCGCGAGTGAACTTTCGCGAGGCAAAAGTACTGTTTGCCAGCAGGTGCGGGCGTTTTACGACTACATCGGAAACGAACTCGTCTATACTTTCAATAGGGAAAATTGGGGAGCGCAGGCAGCATTGGGTCCCATGGGAGCCGACTGCACTGAATACGCTTCTTTGCTAGTTGCACTTAGCCGGGCACAGGGGATTCCAGCGCGCTATTTCGAGGGATTACTGTATCTGAAGAAGGAAATGGATGCCATCGCTCGCATCGAGCACGCATGGCCGGACGTGTATATGCCCGGTGTCGGCTGGGTCGCATTGGATCCAACCTTGGGACAGTCATCGCTCAGCCGGGACGTTTATTTTGCCCACTATACGCCAGAGCATATTATCATCACGATGGGGCCGAACCCCTCTACGCTGCGAGGCAGCAACTATTGGACGCATCTCTACTGGCCGGGAAACAGTACAAAGATACATGTCGAAGCAGAAGAATGGCAGATCGAACTGGTTGACAAATAATTTGTTTGTCAGACTGCCACGATAACACTCAGAGATCGGCGTATTTGGTTTGCGTAACAGTATTGACCATCGCCCAGAAGTTCTCCAGGGGTGTATCCAGTTGCACGTGATGGGTGGGGCCAATGATCAGCCCGCCATTCTCTCCGATCGTTTTTAGACGCGTGTGCACTTCTGCTCTGACATCTTCAGGCGTACCAAATGGCAAGGTATGCTGCTCATCAATGGAGCCCCAGAAACATAGCTTATGACCGAATTCCTTTTTTAATCGCGCCGGATCCATACTGGCGGGCTGGATAGGATTAAGTACGTCAAGGCCGATCTCGATCAGTTCAGGGATGATGGGATAGATAAAACCGTCAGAATGGTAGGCCACTTTGACTTGAGGGTTGATTGCCTTCAATTCGGCGATGAAATTTGCCATCCGGGGCTTTAGATAGTGAACCCAATGCTTGGGCGAGATCAACATGCGGGATTGCGTACCCACGTCGTCGCCGATCCATATCATGTCCACACCCATCTCAACCAGCTTTTTGGCAGCCGTAAGATGGTAGTTATAAGGGATCTCCAATATCTGCTCGGCAAAATCGGGATTCAGAATGAAATCCGAGAGCAGGCGTTCGTAGCCGCGTAAAGCCCAGGCGCATTCGAAGATC
Organism: Anaerolineales bacterium; assembly: GCA_035291925.1. GTDB lineage: Bacteria > Chloroflexota > Anaerolineae > Anaerolineales > Villigracilaceae > Defluviilinea. Next base: position 386 of record DATDRD010000219.1, on the reverse strand, counting down.
GTGGTCACTGTAACGCCGACGATCCAGTATTCGTCTTTGAAATCCCGGATAACATGCTCGGCATCATTGTATAATTCCTGGCGATGAGGGTCAGGCCCTTTGTATTTATTAATTTCTTTATTGTCCGAGAGAGGGTGACCGGTGGGTTCGGTGTAATGGCCAACTCCGTAAGGGGTTTTATATTCGATTGGTTTCCATGTAATCCCCCACTCATCGGTATATGTACCGCTTTGTTGGTAGTAAGAGTTTGCCCAGCCAACCGAAACAAGCAGCATATCCTCCCCCAGGGCGCGTTCCAATTCATATGTGTTCCCGCCGCCGTGCGGATTGTGATCCCTTTGGCCTTTAACCTGTAGATCCGCCCTCAGCCGCTCTGCAAACTCGGG
>DATDRD010000218.1:0-4433 GCA_035291925.1 Anaerolineales bacterium | reverse complement strand
GATTTATCTTTGCTGCATCGAATTACACGGTTATTGCAATCGTGGCTGGCGTAATATCGTTGATCCCGCTCTTCATGGTTTTGGTTTGGATGAGGAAAAGCCCCGTGCCCGTTGCCGCATAAACAAAAATTAGCTCTTTGGGATTAAGTGGGGTTGCTTTGCCACAGAGCGCACAGAGACCTTTGAGAAAAAGCTCGAAAAACTCATTTTCTCTGCCGTCTCGCACCGGCGTGCCGCCGGTGTTCGCGGCACGAACGGTGTTCTACGTGTATATTATCCGCAGTCAACGCCTGCAACGATATTACGTTGGGTCAACGGAAGTCGTGGAAAAACGCCTGCAAGAACATAATGCAGGAAAATCAGAATCGACGCGTGCAGGTACACCGTGGGAATTAATCTACACAGAGTGCTTCACAACACGTTCTGAAGCAATGCTTCGGGAACGAAAAATCAAAGCCCGCGGCATTAGGCGCTATCTCTCTGACCTTGGCGCCGCGCGCCACGCATCGTCCGGCTAGCGCTTGGCGCCAAGGCCCCGGGTTCGAATCCCGGCGCCCCGACAATTATCAGACCCTAAAGGTTTCAGCCCCCCGTCACTTCGTTTCGGGGGGCGCTTCGCAAAAACCTTTAGGGTCTCTTTGTTGTTTAATGCTAAAATACACGCAGAGGATTTTTCATGGCAAAAAAAGTTGATGGCGTGATCGAAGCAGTCCGTTACAAGAATGGACAAATCCTGACTGTGCGCGCTTATGAGCGACGGGGCACCACGTTTTCAGACCGCGTCCTGATCGACCGCAAGGAACTTCTGGAGCGCATTAAAAGCGGGAAAAAATTTGTGATCGGTGAGCGCAAAAAACTTATGGCAAGCACCTTTGAGCAGGGCAAGCCTGTACAAGTACTGAACCGTGATGGCAGGGAAATCATTTCGACACATGCGGAAGCGAGTCGCGATGAATTGGAGCAGACACCCGTTTTCTAGTTTGATATGAAGATCATAGATAAAACCCCTCTTCTCGATGAAAAAGGCGAGCTTGGCATCGCTCAGCGCCTTAAAGGCATGCTGCAATTTGGCTTGAACTGGCCCAATGAACTGCAGGCGCAAAAGGCTATTATTAATTTCTTCGATCATCAATTGGAGAGAGGCTATACCCTCATCCGCAATATGACGCTTGGCCAAAGCGGCATTACGATCCCCATGATCCTGCTCGGTCCAGCGGGCATTTTTGTCATCCAGGTGACGCATCTGCGCGGCAGATATGAAGCGAAAGGCGAAGCGTGGAATGTGCAGTCAGGCGACCAGTCCAGGCCTGCCAGCATCAACCTGATCCAGATTACTGCCCGCATGGCGCGGGCGCTGCAGGTCTTTATCGAGCGCCAGGGAGTGAAATTACCGGTCAGCATAGAGCCGGTGTTGATTGCGGCTGACCCGGGCATGCACATCGAATCCGTGCGACCTGCCGTCAAAGTGATGATGATCGACGGCATCAAGTCCTTTGTATCCGGCTTGTCAACAGGACGCCCCGTGCTGAGTGCCGAGGTTGTGTATGAGTTCACAGAGCGCATCGTGAACCCGCGTCACCCAAAGAAGGAGCCTGTTACCTCACAGCCGACCGAGCCGCGTGCCGCAAGTCAGCAGGGTGAGCCTGCCCAACAGGAGGTCTCGCGGGCACGTGCCATATTCAATGCGTCAGAAAATCTAAAGCCATTCGACCCCGCGGATTTTGATTTTGCCATGACAGAAGATGAGCCTTTTGCAGAAGGAGCGTCTTCCGCATTGCAGGAATCAGGCTCCGTTCAACGACCAAAAAGCCGGCGCATTCTTGGCATGACGCCGCTTCAGCTCACTATCATTGCTGCACTGGGGCTGGCATTGATGTGCATTCTTGCTGCTTTTGCTTATCTTGTCTTTATTAATTCTTGATATACCTTGAATCCTTTTCTATCCATCATCATCCCTGCTCATAACGAGCAGAACCGCCTGCCCGATACAGTAGAGCAGGTCTTTCGTTTTCTTGATGGACAATCTTTCACATCGGAAGTGATCGTTGTTGAAAACGGGAGCAATGACCGTACGTATGAGGTCGCACAGCAATTCATGACGCAGCATAAAAACCTGCGTGTGATCCAGAGTGAACGAGGCAAAGGAGCGGCTGTCCAGCGCGGCATGCTCGCAGCACAGGGGGATTATCGATTCATGTGCGATGCAGACCTTTCCATGCCGGTGGAAGAGATCGTAAAATTCATTCCTCCTGCGCTCGAGGATTTTGATATTGCCATCGCTTCACGCGAAGCAAAGGGGGCTGTGCGATATAACGAACCATCCTATCGCCATATTGGCGGACGCGGCATCAATTTTATTATCCAGGCATTGATCCTGCCGGGGCTGAACGATACCCAATGCGGATTCAAATCCTTCCGCGCGGAGGTTGCCAAAGACATCTTCAGCCGTCAAACATTGCATGGCTGGTCGTTCGACATCGAGCTGCTTTACATCGCACGCTGTCATGGCTATCGCATCAAGGAAATTCCCATTCACTGGCATCATTTTTCAGACAGCAAGGTAAATGCGTTGCGCGATGCAGTACGCATGATCCGGGATATCTTCCGTATTCACGCCAACGCGCGGCGAGGAACCTACGGTGATGCGCGTTGATCCCGACACGCACTTTGAATCAGAATTCTGGAAAAGCGGCTTGCTTCATGTGGCAGGATTGGATGAAGCGGGACGCGGCGCGCTCGCCGGACCGGTGGCGGTTGGCGCAGTGATCCTGCCGAATGACTCAACGCTTCTTTCGCGGACTTTGGCCGGGGTGCGGGATTCCAAGCAGATGACTCCCCTCGAGCGCGAGTCGCTCGCGCCGTGCATCCAGGAAACCGCGCTTGCATGGAGCGTGGCATTTGCTTCCGCAGAGGAGATCGATTCGCAGGGCATCGTCCATGCAACAAGGTTGGCCGCCTTGCGCGCCTTGCAGGATCTTTCCATCTTTCCGCAATATCTCCTCACCGATTTTCGACTCGAGCTCCCTCAGCTCGATATCTCACAGACCGCGCTCGTGAAAGGCGATGTTCACTGCTTGAGCATCGCGGCGGCGTCCGTGCTGGCGAAGACTGCGCGCGACGCCTACATGCGTAAACTGGATTCACAGTATGAAGGCTATGGGCTTGGAAAACATAAAGGGTACGGCACGCAGGCCCATCGTCTCGCGCTGAGGCGGCTGGGGTTGTCGTCCGTTCACAGGAGATCGTTTTCGTTTAAGAAGTAAGGGCGGGGTTGTGCCGCCCGGTGTTTTTAACATGACTGACGCAAGCATGGGATTGCGGCCTGTCGCTTTAGTTCTCGTTTATCAAGTATAAAAGGTTGTCCTCAACACGATACAAGAGAGGGACCACTTGTATTTTGGGATAGCGCAAGCGAAGCCGCTTTGCCTCACTCAATACAAAGTCTATCTCATTTCCGATTTCGAATATGGGCGCAAAATGCATGAAATGCTCTTCAGCCCATTCCCTTTCCCAGCCTGCGCTCTCAACCAAGCCTTGTATAAATAGGTCCTTCTTGGATATCAAGTTCACCATTCCACAGTTGTTATGCCCGATGAGCGCGATGGATTTCACTCCGCCAACTGCTATGGCATAGGACACCTTGAATTCGCTGTATCTTAGATTCGCTCCACCTGCACGAATGATAAAAGCGAAATTATCAGGTATGCGAAGATGCTTGCGATTGTCCATGCACATCCCAATCAGCAATTCAGCCTTCGCGTACTCGTCCAGAGGCCGGTTGAGATTGTGGTATTCCAACAGCAGGCCGATGGGCGTATCCCGATATGCCGGGAAGATGGCTTCCGGGGCTGATATGGCGACCAGGCGATTCATCGTTTGTAATTTAATCTGACGCTGGCGCGCGGTCTGGCGACGATTCGCCAACATATGCCTCGTGCAACTTCACGGGCGCGGCGTGAACTTTTCTCAGCCGTAAGTTGAGCAGTTCCACAAAGACCGAGAACGCCATTGCAAAATAGACATAACCTTTGGGGATATGCTGATGCAGACCTTCAACAATTAGCGTAAAGCCGATGAGCAAAAGAAAACTCAATGCGAGCATTTTGATGGTGGGGTGGTGATCTACAAAATAGCTGAGAGGACCGGCGGATACAATCATCACCCCTGCCGCGATGATGACGGCGGCAATCATGATCGCCAGTTGGTCCACCATGCCCACGGCCGTGATGACCGAGTCGAGCGAGAAGACGACATCCAGCAGGAGTATCTGCACAATGACGCTGGCGAATGAGGGGTCGACGCGCGCCGAGGCATGACCTTCAACGCCTTCGAGTTTTTGGTGAATCTCATGGGTACTTTTGCCCAGCAGGAACAGTCCGCCGAGGATGAGGATAATGTCACGCCCGGCTATCTCATACTTGAACACTGAGAAC
>DATDRD010000217.1:0-9790 GCA_035291925.1 Anaerolineales bacterium | reverse complement strand
CAACAATCTTTGCGAGTCGTCGTTCAGGAATTTGACGATTTCGACTTCTTCCAAGTAACGGTCTTGAAAATAATTCGGAGCAATGCCTGGAGGAGGGTTGATGAACTTGGTTGTCTCTTTACTCGTTACTGGTTTCTCAGGTTTTCTCTCGCGTTCAAGGCCAGTCTCGATGTTTTTCTTTGTCTGTTCTTCCGCCCCTTTGGGATTTCTGACGATCTCTTCCTGCCGTTTGATCTGCTCGGTCAACTCGTCAATTTCTGCTTTGATGCGGGGTTGGTCATCTTCTTTGGCACGACGTAAATCCCGTTGGGCATCGGCAAGTCGATCTTTGAGAGTATCAAGTTGTCCTTCGGAAGAATCCATGCGGCGCAGGAACATGCGTAATTTAGCTAACCCTGCATCGAATTCCCCTGTGAAGTCAATCCATTGGCGATTGCCCAACCCAAAAGGTTGTTCGCAATCTTTTTGTAAACGAATGGGCACGACAGGCTTTTTATACTTGAGCGCCCAGGTCCACTCGTTTTTGCACATTGAACCCTGTGCCGTGCTGTCCTTTGTCATGACGAACAACATGCACTTGCATGATCGAATACCTTCGACAATTTGATCGTCCCAATCTCTGGCTGGATCTATGTCTCGTTTATCAAGCCACGCATCGACAAATTTATCTTCACCACCTTCCAATTTGTCGGCAAGTTGGCGTGCAAATTCAATTGCGTCTGTTGTGGAATAACTGATGAAGCAATGATCGGTCATGGTGTGTACTTCCCGATTAAGGGACTACTTCTTCAATCCCAAAAATGTCCGTGCGAATTTGCGGACGCTGGTCGCACCTTCAAGCGCTTCCCGCGCATCTCTAGGAGTGGGTTGGCTTCCAGGATAGCGTGTCTGGACCGCGTGTTTGGTCAGGTCTGTCAGTTGCTGTTGGTCAAATCCTGTAAATATTCCGTTTTGATTGCATAATGAGTCCAGAGTCAGGAGATCGTGTGTTTTAGGGAAGTCAATGTCTTTCAAAATCAACAACGCCTTGAGGTATTTCTCAGCGCACTGTTGCGCGTGAAAACATACGGCAGAAACGTATGGCTTTTTGAGCCTCAACAGTGTTTTCGCTGAACCGAAATCATCTTCGGCGTGAGCGATCCAGGATTTAAGTTCGCTTATTTCGGTCATAAATCACCGTCCCTTTTTTTATGATTTCCCGAATGAAAAAGCTATTATCTTTGCCCCCCTTTATGGCTTCTTCGACTTCCTTTGGTGTTTTTACGATAATGTCCACTGGAAATTGTCTCGGATAGAGCAACATGGACGCGGCGCGATACATTTCTTTTTCCTTGCCATTTGTTTCCATGACAATTAGCAAATCCACATCGCTATCTGGGGTGGGATTGCCGTACGCGTAGGAGCCAAACAAAATGATCTTCTCAGGCCTGAGCTCAGACACAATTCGATTGATCGCCTGCGGCAGAGTTTTCGACACAGGGGGGAATCCAGTTGGGCGGATTTTGGTTTTGATGGAGAACATTGAAGTTTTCATGATACTCCATTTCATTTTACCATTTATCAAAACGTACCACTTCATCCAATGCCGCTCATCCACCCATCTTCGGCGCTGCTATTCCTTTATCTTCGGGCTAAACCAAATCACCAGAATCACCAACGCGTCCGCCGCGACGATGGCTCCTGCCTTGACAGGAAAGGGGGTGGGCTTCAGCGAATCCATATAAGCCACTTCCTCAGGGATGAATTCACCCGGCGCGGCGGCGAGGCGCGCTTCGAGGGCGGTCCATAATTTTTCTGCGCGTTCCTGGTGCGCAGAGAGAGAAAACAGGCCAAAACCGGCAATCAAAACAAAGACAAGTGAGATGAGCACTCGCACGCGCACCCTGGAGACAATTTCCGGGTTCGCAAGCGAGAAACCAAGCGCACCCAGCGCGATCACGAGTTGCAGGTTCCAGAAGTCAATGAAGCGTTGAGAGGAATGTTCGAGTAAAACACTGATGAGTTCGCTGAATTTTTCCATGCCGTTCTCCTTGATTTGTGATTACCATTTATCCCAATGGACGATTTCCTGATTGACCTGCGTCCGCCCTTCTTCGGCGCGGCCGTTTATCTCACTTCCCTGTATTCTAACGAATATTTGGTATATTTGGGCAATTCTCCAGCGGGAGGCCCCGATGAACTTTATTTTCCTTTCCCCTCACTTTCCGCCCAACTACTATAGGTTCGGGGTTGCGCTCAAGAATCACGGTGTGACCGTCCTGGGTTTGGCGGATGAGAACTATGATTCCCTGCGCCCCGAACTGAAGGCGGCGCTGACCGAATATTACCGCGTCGGCGATATGCACGATACCAATGAACTTGTGCGCGCGCTGGGCTACTTCACGCACCGCTACGGGAAACTGGATCGCATCGACTCGCACAGCGAATACTGGCTCGAAACCGAAGCCCGCCTGCGCACCGATTTCAACATCCCCGGGATTCGGACCAATCAAATTGAGGGGATCAAGCGCAAGTCCCGGATGAGGGATGCGTTCATCAAGGCAGGGATCAAGGTCGCCCGTGGCAGGATCGTCAACGATCTGAAAGATGCCGTGAAGCTTGTCAAAGAGACGGGATACCCTGTGGTGGCAAAACCGGATGTCGGTGTCGGTGCGGCGGCCACCTACAAAATCCACCATGAGATCGAATTGAAGGCGTTCTTTGATACCAAACCTCCTGTGGATTATGTGCTGGAGGAATACATTAAAGGTCGAATCTGTACATTTGACGGACTCACCGATCGCGAAGGAAAGCCCGTTTTTCTCAATTCCCTGGAATACAGCGCGGGGGTGATGGAAACGGTGCTGGACGATGCCCTGATCTACTACTACACCCTGCGCGAAATTCCTGCGGATCTCGAAGCGCTTGGGCGCCGTGTGTTGGAAGCGTTCGACGTCGGTGAGCGTTTCTTCCACTTTGAATTCTTCCGTGAGGATGCCACAGGCGGTCTGCTCGCGCTGGAAGTTAATATGCGCCCCCCTGGCGGACTCACCACTGACATGTTCAACTACGCCTGCGATATCGATGTTTACAATGCCTGGGCGAGCATCGTTGCAGGGAAGGGATTCCCATATCCAGATTACAGCCATGAGTATTATTGTTGTTATGTGGGCCGTAAATTCAACCGTGATTATCCTCATAGTGAGGATGAAATTTTCCAGGCCTATGGAGATAAGATTTGCCATCACGAGCCGATCAGCGGGGTGTTCAGCCGCGCGCTGGGGGATTATGGCTATATCGTCCGTTCACCCGAGCTGGATGAGGTTATCGAGGTCGCAGAATTCATACAGGAGCAATAAAGGCTTATGCAGATCGAACATCACAAGTGGTTCAGTCCCAGACTTGGGCATGATATGGAATTGAAAGTCTATGGCTATTACGGCAAGCCGGTGCTGGTGTTTCCCGCCCAGGAAAGCAGCTTCCATGAGTTCGAAGATATGGGCATGCTGGGTGCGGTCGCTTCATTTGTCGAAGCAGGCCAGATCAAGATATTTACAGTGAACAGTTTGGATGGACAATCCTGGACGAACGGGTGGGCGCATCCCGGCGACCGCGCCCGTCGCCATCAGGATTATGATCGTTACATTGTCGAAGAAGTCGCCCCGTTCATGCGCCGGCACTGCGGAAACACGCAGGAGAAATTCATGACTACGGGCGTGAGCATGGGCGCGTATCATGCCGTGAATTTCTTCTTCCGCCATCCGGATATTTTCGATACGGTCATTGCCCTCAGCGGCTTATATCGCTTGAATCATTTCATCGGCGATTACATGGATGACAATGTCTATTTCAACACGCCGCTGGCTTATCTCCCCAACATGAACGATCCCCGGTATCTCGACCAATATCGTCAGAGCCACATCCTCATCGGTGTGGGGCAGGGCGCCTGGGAGGATGAGATGCTGGCCGATACGCTCGCGCTCAAGCACATCCTTGAACAAAAGGATATTCCCCACTGGATTGACATCTGGGGCAGCGACGTCAATCACGATTGGCCGTGGTGGCACAAAATGCTTCCGTATTTTCTGGATAAGTTGGAACTTCCTGCTTATAGCCCGCCTTAATTGTCTACTTCTTCAGCCCTAAAAATGATCGTGCAAAACGGCGGACAACTTTTGTGGTTTGAAGTGCGTCGCGCGTATCATTGAGCGAGGGATCAGCACCAGGGTATCTTGCCGTTGCCGCATAGCCAGATAGGATATCGAGATTATCTTCATCCATGCCGATGAGGATACCATTTTCTTCGCACATCTTGCTCAAAGCAGTCAGATCGTGTGTTTTAGGAAAGGCCGATCCTTTTAGCACCAGGATTGCTTTAAGATATTTTTCTGCAGACTGCTGGAGGTGGAAACAAACAATTCCCTTAAAAGGCTTTTTTCGCCTTAGAAGGGTATTCGCAGCAACCCAATCTTCCTCTGCTTTTTCGACCCATGCCAGGGGATCATCTTCTCTCATACAATACAACCCCTTTTGTGTAAATTTCCTTTGTAAAGAAACTATTGGTTTTTAAAGCTTTTTCTATTTCTTTTGGCGTCTTGACAATAATATCTACAGGGAATGAGCGCGGCCTCAGTAAGCGTGATACAGCTAAGTATCGGTCTTTGTAACTTGCTTTTGTATTCATGATTACCAGCAAATCCACGTCACTATCAGGCGTGGGATTTCCGTACGCGTACGAGCCAAACAAGATGATCTTCTCTGGCTTGAGTTCAGCCACAATGCGTTTGATTGCTTGTGGCAGGGTCTTTGACACAGGCGGGAAACCAGTCGGTTGGACTTTAGTTCTTAGTAACATTTTATCTATCGTCCTCGGTTACAAGTTTATTGTACATTGAAACAATCGTCAATCAAATAGTCCTACCACCGCTCTCAATGCACAACTTCTTCCTTCGATCTGCGTACGCGTTAATAGGATTCTATCCTTGATCTGCTAGAATGATTAAAGAACAAAGCAGGTGAACGGTTTGCGCTGGGGTGGAAGGAGGTCCCTATGTTGGATGCAAAGGTGGCTGCAGACCTCATTACGGCCACGCGGGGTCTGCTCGGTTTCGTCATCATCTGGCTTGGGCTGACACAGGGGGCAGAGGCCCTCCCGACCGTAGCGCTCATCATGCTCCTCGATTGGACAGGTGATTTTGTGGATGGCGGGATTGCGCATCACAGCCGTCGTCCCCGCCGCACCCTGATTGGCGACAGCGACATCTACATTGACCTGTTCGTTTCGTTGTGCCTCGGCGTCTATCTGATTGGTGCGGGATTTGTCGGGCTCGCGTTCGGATTCTGGTACGTGATCGGTTGGATTCTGGCCCTCTGGCGCTTCGGCCTGGACCGGAACCTGATCATGCTCATCCAGACTCCCATCTACCTTTATTTCATCTTGACCGCCGTGCGGAATGCCCCTGAGAGCGGAAATTGGCTTGTGTTGTGGGTGCTCACCGCGTTGGCGATCAACTGGCGGCGGTTCTCTCATGAGATCGTTCCAAAATTCCTTGAAGGCATGCGATCTCTATGGGATGGTCATGGGAGACCGCATAGTCCATAGGTTAAAGGGTTTTCTGATTGTCTCAAGTCAACGATATTTACGTTCAGCCTCATCGGAATCAGAGTACCCGACCATGCAGGCATCTCTGGTCCGCGCTGAAGCGATTTCTGAGTTGGGTGGGACATGACCGCCTCCCTGAATTCGCTAAAGTAGCCATGTCCGTGGCAGAACCTGCAGGACGTATATCCCTGCGGAGTGAGCCCTATCCTGTCCCTGCGGAGGGATGCGGCGTATTCACCGTCCTTAGCGCGAATCTCTGGCATGACTGGCCGCGCTTCAGAGGCTTGGAGAAGCGGCTCGAGTCCTTCGCTGAATTGGTGGAATCTGAGGGCGCAGATTTGATCCTGCTTCAGGAAGTCGCGCGTACTCAGTCCTTTGAAGCGGACAAGTGGCTGGCAGACCGTCTAAAAATGGCGTATGTCTATTCGCGTGCCAATGGTTCAAGAAAGATAGGTTTTGAAGAGGGGCTTGGAGTGTTCAGCCGGTTCCCCCTGAAGCGTCTCCCTCATGTTCGGCAAATGGGGCGTACGTGTAATCCCTTTTCGCGGCGATTGGCTCTCGGCGTGGAAGTGGACACCCCTTGTGGAGAGATCATGGCTTTCTCCACGCATCTCGGTTTACTTCGCAAACAGAATGCTCATCAGTTGCGTGAATTACGCGGCTGGGTCAATCAGATCACTGCCGGGAGGTCTGCTATTATCGCGGGCGACTTCAACGCTCCCGAGCATACTCATCAAATACAGCATGTCCGCTCTTTCTGGCTGGACACATTCCGCGAGATCCATGAGCATGGACGCGCTACCACCCATGAGATCCGCTGGCCATGGGGTGGGGCATTCCTGAGTCATCGACTGGATTACATTTTCCTTCAGCCTGGTCAACCATCCTGGCAGGTGATTAACGTAAGCCATGTTGATGCACCAGGAGGGCCGCACTCGGATCACCGCGCAGTGCTTGCCCGGCTTGCGCCATCTCATTTGGCGGCTTGAATCTATTTAGGCTACCACTTGTCCCAATGAACCAGCTCCTCCAGCGGCCGCCTTCCCCCCTTCTTTGGCAGGGCAGACAGCTTCTCCTCATCCAAAGGATACCCAAACGACAGCGCGATCCGCAGGTGCCATTCGTAGGGGAATCCTAGAATTTGCCGCGCTTTTTCATGTTCGTAGATCGAAGCAGGGCACGAACCGACTCCCAGCTCCCATGACGCGAGTTGCATAAAGGCCGCGGCCTGACCTGCGTCGAACATGGTCTGGAATTTCGCGGTCGGGTCAGGTGTGAGGATGGCAACAGCCAAAGCCGCGCCCGCCAGATGTCCCGCCCAGGTGCCGCACTCGGAGAGGGCTTTTAGGATCGTCCTATCTTGAATCGCGATGAACTGCCACGTCTGCTCATTCTTGGATGACTGCGAGCGTCGTCCCGAGTTGAGGATGGCATGGATTACATTTTCAGGCAAAGGCTTATCTTGAAATTTGCGCACCGCGCGCTTGGTGCGAATAGCATCGGATACGTTCATATTTACCTCCCGTCATTGCGAGCGCTGGTCGAGCAGGTAGTGTTCTTCTACCATATCGAGACCAGGCGAAGCAATCTCCTCTAACATGCCTACAGGAGATTGCTTCGTCGTGGCGCCCTTAGCGCCACTCCTCGCAATGACGATTCAATACTCCGAGTATAATTCATTCGATGGATGAACAGCTTTCCTTCAAACCATTCGGACTCTCTTCTCTTGCGCTCATGCTCATCGGCTGGGGTGGCTTGTACCTGCTCATCACGCAAACACTACCGTACGTCTGGCCGCGCTGGGGATTCTTCGTCCTTGCACTGATGGGAGTTACCGGCACGGCCTTGCCCATCGTCTATTTCTTCCATCGCCGTTTTCAAGATGAAACGCCTGCAGAAGCAAGTGTCGTTATCCGTCAGGCGCTTTGGTTTGGGATCTATGGCGCAACGCTCGCCTGGCTGCAGCTTGGACGCCTTGTCACGGTCTATGTCATCCTCGGCCTGGCGGGCGGGCTGGCCGCCATCGAATACTTCATTCGCCTGCGCGAACGGTCGCACTGGAAACCTCCCATTCCCTCTGATGAATAGCCTCCGTGACCTTCCCTCGGTTGAAAGCCTCCTTCAAAGCTCAGGAAAGCTAATTGATGTATATGGACGCCCATTGACCCTGGATGCACTGCGCTCAACGCTGGATGATATCCGCGAGCGCTTCAAACAGGACCTGCAAACCGTTCTGCCCTCAACAGACCTGATCTTATCTCAAGCTGAATCCTATCTCTCCGCATGGACGGCTGCGACTCTCGTCCCTGTAATCAATGCCTCGGGGGTGATTCTCCATACGAATCTTGGACGCGCGCCGCTAAGTGATTCTGCCCTGCGCGCCATGGATGAAGTCTCCCGTTATTATTCCAATCTTGAATATGATCTCCCCAAAGGCCAACGCGGTTCGCGCCTGTTTCATGCTGAGTCGATTTTGCAGAAGTTAACGGGTGCGGAAGCGGCAGTGGTCGTCAATAACAATGCCTCTGCGGTTCTGCTGCTATTGGCTGCTCTTGCGAACAAAAAGCGGGTTGTCATTTCGCGCACCCAACTCGTCGAGATCGGCGGCGGATTCCGTGTGCCGGATGTGATGAAGCAATCGGGCGCGAAACTGGTTGAAGTGGGCGCAACGAACAAGGTCCGCTTGTCAGATTATGTAGAAGCCCTGGAAGAGCCTGCTGCGCTGGTCATGCGCGCGCACCGCAGCAATTTCAAGATCGTCGGGTTCACCGAGGAGCCTGGGCTACGTAAAATTGTCGAGGCCGCGCATAGTGCCAATGTCCCTGTTGTGGATGATCTCGGTTCCGGGGCATTGCTCGATACAGAAAAATATGGCCTCGCGCATGAGCCGACCGTGCAAGAGTCTCTTGCGGCGGGTGTGGATCTAGTTTGTTTCTCAGGCGATAAACTGCTCGGCGGCCCTCAGGCAGGGATTATCCTCGGTAAAAAAGAACTGATAGATAAGATCAAGAAGCATCCACTGGCGCGGGCTGTGCGAGCAGATAAGACCTGTCTCGCAGCCCTCAATGCGACCCTGCTTCACTATCTCAAGGATGAGGCGCAGCGCGAAATCCCCATCTGGAGGATGATCTCTTTAACGCCAGACCAGCTCAAGGTCCGTGCTGAAGCGTGGCGGGATGCTTTAGCTCTGGGAGAGGTAATTGAGTCCGAATCAACCGTGGGCGGTGGAAGTCTTCCTGAAGAGTCTCTTCCTACTCGTGTGTTATCGTTGAACGTCAAATCGCCGGATAAGTTTTTGAGGAAATTGCGTGAAGGGAATCCGCCGATCATCGCTCGAACAGAAAACGATAAAGTGCTACTTGACCCTCGTACGGTTTTGAATGATGATTTATTTTTGGAAGCATTGAAAGAAGCCCTTATTTCTTAACGCGAATGGCGCGAATGCACGAATTCCGCGAATAGAGCCAGGATGTCTGAGTTGTTGATTCTCGAAAAAGAATTGTCTTATTTGATTATGCAGGCTGCGTTCGAGGTGCACAACGCGCTTGGGCCGGGCTTTCCCGAATCCATTTATGAGGAAGCGATGAATCGCGAGCTAATTCGTCGTGGAGTTGAGTTGGAGCGGCAAAAGAAAATAGTGGTCTATTTCAAGGATGAGCCCGTAGGCGCGTTTGTTTTGGATAATATTGCCAATGGGCGTGTGATCCTTGAATACAAAGCCGTGAGTGAAATTGCACGGATTCATGAACAACAGGCGTTATCTTATTTGAAGGCTACTGGTCTTGAGCTGGCAATCGTTATTAATTTTGGCGCAGAGCGTGTGTAATCGAGTCGCGTTGTGAACACCAAAGGAAAAGCCAAACTTCCACCGCGTTTCCCAAGTTCGCGCAATCTACCCCGAAAGGTTGAATAAATAAAACGCGCCATTCGCCTTTTCGCGTAATTCGCGTTAGAAGTGGAGATAGAATGAAAACTGATCTCGATGCCCTGATGAAAGCTCGTAATGTGGATGCGATTCTTATTTTTGGTGACGCTGAACATAACCCGCCCATGTATTATTTTGTCGGTGGCGGACATGTGAGTGGAGCCCTTCTCCTGAAAAAGCGGGATGAGGCGCCTGTATTATTTCATAACGACATGGAGCGCGATGAAGCTGCAAAGAGTGGTTTGAAGACGGTTTCATATAGCGAATTTCCCTTGGCAGATTTT
>DATDRD010000216.1:0-3225 GCA_035291925.1 Anaerolineales bacterium | reverse complement strand
GATCTGTTGCAGGCGGGGAGCAGAAAAAACTCGACCTGTCTGCGAAGCTCGCACAGGCAGAAGCCAGAAAAATGCTTGAAAAAGCCGCAGAATCCCACACTGCCTGCCCTGAGCCTGTCGAAGGGTCCACACCACGCTTTGTTCGGCGGCTTTTAGCATTCACAACACAATCATTACTTGTTGAATCCTGTCACGATTACTTCGTCAATTAAAACATCTATTTGTGCGTCGCTGGTATCTGCATATGCTCCGATATTTGCCGAGAGATTTACGTCGCGCGGATTTGCTTCGTTATCGGGAGTGTATTGACCAAAGGAAGTGTTATCAACATAGAAGCGAAATGCAAATGTGTCAGAGTCTATTTCCACTTTCAAAACGTGCCATCCATCTCCAATACCCTGCATGTCAGGAACAATCACATATACTTTTATATTTTCCGGCAAACGCACACCTGATTTCAGGCGGATTTTGCTTTTTTCCACAACGCCTTCGTAAGTTGTAACAGTCATAGAATACCTCTCTGCCATAAGCTCGGGACTTGAGTATTTCGATTCTATCACACGCGTCTCAACACCAGCATAGTCAGGTCATCTGCGGGGGGCATATCCTGCACAAAGTTGAGCAAAGACTTTTCAACGACATCCAACAGATCAGAGGCGGAAGCGCATTGGTTCGATGCAATTGCGTCCATGAGGCGTCCTTCGCCGAAAAATTCACCATCCGCGTTGAAGGATTCGGTCAAGCCGTCTGTGTAGAGCAGGATGCTGTCGTTTGGTCGAAGCGGAATGGTGCGCTCTTCGAATTTCAAATCTTCCGCCGCGCCGAGGGCGACACCAGTGCGCGTCAGACGTTCCATTCCTCCATCAAGTTTGATCCACAACGGTGGATTGTGTCCCGCGTTGACGTAGGTCAGTTCCTTTTTGTCCATGTCGAGCACGGCATACACCGCCGTGACGAACATTCCCTGCTTGGTATCGGGGACCAACAGATCGTTGACGCGTTTCAACGCCTCAGCCGGGGATTGGGTCTCGATAACGGCGGCACGTACCAGGGTCCGCGTGAGCGCCATGAAGAGGGCGGCGGGAACGCCCTTGTCCGCGACATCCGCAATGAAGAGACCGAGCCGGCTGTTTGGAAGCTGGAATACATCATAGAAATCGCCACCCACCTGCCGGGCTGTCTTCCAGCGCGCGGCGAGTTCCCAATCCGGAAATTGCGGTAACGATTCAGGGATGAACGTCTGCTGGATCTGGCGCGCCAACTGTATTTCAGTTTCAAGGCGTTCGCGCACAACCATCTCTTTTTGCAGGAGATCGTTTTGAATGGCGAGCGCGGCTTGCTGCGCAATGCCGGTGATGATCTCAAGACGACGGGCACGGAAACGCAGCCCGCCCGGAGCTTCTTCGATCAGCATCACACCGTACAGAGCCTCCTTGACCGCGATGGGCACAGCAAATAAGAACGCACCAGGGTTACCGAGATTGGCTTCCTTCGTCGGGTCCAGTGAAATCCACGCCTGCAAGCCATGTTGCCCGCCAGGGTCAAGCTGACAGGCGCGCAAACCCGTCTCGTCACGACATGAATCCAGAAACGCAAATTCACCGGGCGCAAATGAACGACTCCAAAAGGCCTCCTCATCCTTTTCATCGAGAGCATATTGCTGCGCGGGACGAAAGACCTGATGTTCCAGGTTCCATTGATATAAGGCCACGCGCTCCACGCCCACAAGGATGGGCAGGATGCGGATGATCGTCCCGAGAATTTCATCGAGATCGTTCAGGCTTACCACTGCCTGCGCGACCTGCAACAAAGCCGCCGAGGCGTAAGCCTGCTCCTGGGAGACATCATACAAGCGGACATTCTCGATGGCGACTGCGGCGTAACTCGCGAAGGTCGTGGTCATCGCCTGCGCTTCGTGACCGTATCTGCCCGGTGTGTGATGGCTGAGCGTGATGACACCCAGCGGGGTGTCGCCCAGCCGCAATGGAACAGCGAGACCCGAATAATCCGGATCGAAGCCAGCGACCAGGCCTGTGATCCACATCAGCTCGGATGACTTCCTCAGGAGCGGCTTATCGGAATACAGCGCCTTCATCAACCTCTCGTACGCTTCGGGGGAATCGTAAAGTTTTTGTTCGAGCAGGTTTTCGTCGCAGTTGTGGCAGGCGGCAAGATATAACTCATCGTCTTCCAATAACCAGATCGCCGAAATATCAACAGGGAGGTTGCGGTCCAACTCGGAGAGGATGGCTTCCAGCACATCGTCCACGCCAGCATCTGCCGAGATCAAACCCGCCACTTCGCGGAGGCTATCGGCCACCTGCCGCCGCCATTGCTCGGACCGGTATAAGTCCGCGTTGTGTATGGCGGTCGCGATGTTGCCGGCCACTGCTTCGAAGATCAGGCGGTCATCTTCTGTAAAAGCGTTGCGCTTGCCAGATTGAATATCCAGCACACCGACCACCTCATCGCCGTAAAGAAGAGGGACACACAACTCGGAGCGCGTGTTTTCCGGAGGGAGCGGCGAAGGGCGATAACGCTTGTCCTTCTTCACATCGTTCGCGAGAACAACCTGTCCTTCGCGCGCCACCCATGAAATAATCCCTTCCGGATCATCAAGGGGCAGGGTAAATCCTTCCAAATCCCTACTACGGGTGCCGCTGCCTGCCTGGTACTCGATCAGCCGCCGGTTACCATGCACGGTGAACAGGTGAACGTAAAGATAACCAAATCGTTCATGGATCGATGCGGCGACATTATTCATTAAGGTTTTCAATTCAAGTGAAGAACTGACGCTCTTGCTCACTTCGGCGACCAGAGTCAATTGATCGGCACGGCGGCGCAGGTCGCTGTAGAGACGAGCGCCTTCCACTGCCCGCGCAGTGGTATCTGCCAGCGCACCCAGGATGAGCAGATCATTGGGATGGAACGCGTGCAATTGATCGCTTTGCACATCGAGCGCGCCAAGCACGCGGTCCCCGATTTTTAGCGGGAGGACAACCTCCGAACGCGTCTCTGGCAGACTATCCGTAAAGTGATAACGGGGATCCTGCCTGACATCACCCGCAACGATGCGTTCTCCCTCAGCCGCGGCCTGCCCGATCAACCCCTGGCCGAGTTCCACATCCAGAGCGACCTTTGCCTTGCGTTTGCCCGGGCGTGGAGCCATGGCGCTCGACCGGAAGCGCAGGGATGTCGAGTTATCTCGAAGTGTAAAAATGGCAA
>DATDRD010000215.1:0-2510 GCA_035291925.1 Anaerolineales bacterium | reverse complement strand
TGGGATTATTGACCGCGCAGATTGCAACTGCCGCGGGATGCCACGTGCTGGGCATTGAAATTGACCCGGAGCGGATTGCCCTCGGGTCTACTCTCGGACTTCAGGCTGTTCGCCGCGCAGAAGCCGTTGACTCATCTGCCGCGTTCACCGTTAACCGCGGCTTTGACGTGATCCTGATCTGCGCTGATACGCCCTCGAATGATCCTGTCGAACTGGCCGGGATTATCGCCCGTGACCGTGCCCGCGTGGTTGCCACAGGTGCCGTGGGGCTCAACTTCCCACGCAAGGTTTATTACGAAAAGGAAATTTCGTTCATCAACTCGCGTTCCTATGGCCCTGGCCGCTATGACTTATCGTATGAAGAGCAGGGCAACGATTATCCGCTTGGCTATGTGCGCTGGACGGAAGGCCGCAACTTCGAAGCCGTCCTCGGCTTGATGGCAAGTGGGAAATTGAAAGTCCAGCCACTTATCACACATCGTTTCCCAATCGAGAAGGCGACAATTTCCTATGATGTCATCACTGGCAAGAAGAAAGAATCTTTTTTAGGTGTATTGCTCACTTATCCTGAACGAAAGCGCCGCCCTGAGGCTCTCGAAGGGACGAAAGAGGAAGGAAAAGTTGTCTTTCCTGTTTCGTCTGTCAAATCATCAAGCGCTGTAAGACTCGGTGTGTTGGGTGCAGGTTCTTTTGCCAATGCCGTCCTCCTTCCCGCTATAAAAAAAGCAGGCGAGATCGAACTCGTTGGCATCGCCTCCACAGGCGGACTCCACGCACAGCATTCGGGCAAAAAATTTGGCTTCAGATATGCAGCTTCAAACGAGGATGAGATCATCAACGATCCGGGCATCAACACCGTTGCTATTCTCACTCGCCACGATTCTCATGCCGAATTGGTTATCAAAGCATTGAAAGCCGGGAAGCATGTTTTTGTTGAAAAGCCACTTGCGATCAACAGCACTCAGCTTTCAGCAGTCAGCAAACAACTGAAAGCTGAAAGCTGTCCGCTGATAGCTGTAGGTTTCAATCGCCGTTTCTCGCCCCTCGCTCGACAACTGCAATCTCTATTCTCCAATCTCCAGGAACCGAAGTATGTCCACTACCGTGTCAACGCAGGCTACATTCCCCGCAACCACTGGACTCAAGACCCCGAAATCGGCGGCGGACGGATCATCGGCGAAGGCTGTCACTTCGTGGACTTCATCACCTTCCTGGTCGGCGCGCCTCCCGTCTTAGTGACCGCGCACGCCCTGCCCGATAACGGCGCCGCCCTGAGCGTGTCGAAGGGCAAATACCGCGAAGACAACGTCTCCATGACCTTTACCTTCCCCGATGGCTCCATCGGCGTTGTAGACTATCTCGCCAACGGCGACAAATCCTTCCCAAAGGAACGCGTGGAGGTGTTCTGTGAGGGCATGGTGGCAGTGTTGGACGATTTTAAAGCCTTGCAAACTGTAAAGGATGGAAGGAAGAAAGAAGAAAGACTCTCGGCACAAGACAAAGGCTGGGTGGACGAGTGGAAGGTCTTTGCCAAAGCCGTTCGTGAAGGCGGCGCGCCGCCGATTCCCTATGAGCAATTAATTGGCGTGACTAAGTCCACGTTCGCGGCGGTGGAATCGCTACGCGAGAGAAAACCAGTTCAGATCAAAGAATGATCATCTTATACTTTTCGTCGCAGAGTATAATAAAAGCATGAATACGCGATTGCAAAAGATCGAGCAAATATGCAGGAAATATCAAGTCAAGGCATTATATGTCTTTGGAAGTCGCAACACGGAAATACTTCAGACACTTCAAGATGATACATGCGAATTCCAACCTTCACAAAGTGACTTGGATATCGGTGTCCTGACATATTCTCCTTTTTCAATTGACACCAAAGTGAACCTGACATTGGAATTGGAAGAATTGTTCAACGTGGCACGCGTCGACTTGGTCATACTGCAGGAAGCGGATGCCTTCCTTGCGGCGAATATTATTCGCGGAGAGCGCATTTACGCAGAAGATTCCTATCTCACCGACGAATATGACTTGTTCGTGCTTCGCCGTGCGGGTGATTTGGCGGAACTGGAACGCGAACGCATGGCAGTGATCTTGCAGGAGGGGTAGGTGTTACCTGGCAAAATCTCGAAACGCG
Source organism: Anaerolineales bacterium (assembly GCA_035291925.1). Lineage (GTDB taxonomy): Bacteria > Chloroflexota > Anaerolineae > Anaerolineales > Villigracilaceae > Defluviilinea. The sequence continues at coordinate 373 of DATDRD010000215.1, read as the reverse complement.
TAGTAAGTGATCGACTGGCATGGGTGGATCGGATGTTGAACGAAATCCGCGCTCTGCCTTTGGAATCCAAATCCGTATTTATGCAGGATTCCAGAAATGTTTGGGCGGCCGAATCCTGTCTGCGACGGGCCTTAGAAGCACTCTTTGATATGGGCAGGCATATTGCCGCGAAGGGATTTGCCGAAGCTGTAACAGAATATAAAGAAATTGCCGCAACTTTGAAAAGGCACGACGTTATTTCGGCTGAAGAATTGACACTTATGCAAAAATTAGCGGGATACCGGAATCGTCTGGTTCACTTTTATCACAATGTCAGTGCAGACGAACTATATGAGATTTGTGCCTCTCATTTGGGGGATGTCGAAACAACTGC
>DATDRD010000214.1:0-9565 GCA_035291925.1 Anaerolineales bacterium | reverse complement strand
GTCCAAAACAAAAGGTTCTGGCACACGCGTAGCGTTCAACGCGTCCAATAAAGGCTGTGCGAGCATCTCGTCATCGTGCAACTGACTCTCGCGTTTGCCCTTGTCGTATTTCCTTGACCAGCGATCATACAACCAGGCCTGAACACGTGGACCCAAATGCGCGCCTTCATAAAAATAGATCTCACGGTCGAGGACGAATCCAATCAAAACCAGGATTGCGAAAACGGCAAGCCAGACATAAAAATCCATGATCACTCCTGCGCCGGATCAGGTATAAGAATCTCCGCCTCACGTACGTTGCGAAATACATAACCCAGCAAAAACACAAATGCGCCTGCAATGCCCGCGCAGATCAATACTTGTGAGATCGAGCTGGCTTCGGCAAGATAACCTGCAAAGAGAATACCAAATAAATATGGGATCTGTACAAGCAAATGTCGTGCGGAAAAGACGCGGCCCTGCACGTCGGCTTCCACTTTCGTCTGCCAGATGGCAATATTGCCGCCCTCGACGAACGGCTCGAAGAACGCGAAGAAAAAACTTCCGATCGCCCAGAATAAAACTGCGTGACTCAACCCGAGCCAAAGGATTCCAAGCAGACACGCACCCGCGCCGCCGACGAGGACATTATGGATGCGTCGCTTCGTCCCGCCCCACAGGCTCAAGAGCACGCCTCCCGCGACGCCGCCAACTGCTCCCGTTGATTGCACGGTCGCCAGCGCCGTTTCGCTGTTCCGCGTCAGACTCAAGACAAGCGGAGCCATGAGCGTTGCGCCGATGGCGAGAAAGATTCCGGCAAACATAAACAGGATTGTAAGTGATCGAAGGCTTTGCCTTTCTTTGATATAGCGAAAGCCAAATACGATCTCCTGCCACAACGTCCCTCTGCTTTGCAAGCCTGTTTCTGTCTGTATTGGTTGCGGGATATGGATGAAGAGTAAAGTTGAAAATGCAAACAAAAACGTCCCAATATCGATCAACATGATGCCGTTTAATCCAATGGGACTTAGCAGCGCCGCGGCGAAAATGGGAGCCAGAATTCCCGACAGCGCGCGTGCCGAGCCGAGCATCCCTTCTGCGCGGGTGTAATCTTCTTTCGAGAGCATCGTCGTCACTGCCGCGGCATAGGCGGGATATTGGAACGCGGTGAAGAATCCGGCGAGAATACTGACGAGGTAGATATGCCAGATTTGTAAATCACCGAATGTATAAATGAGAAAAATGGCGAGCGTGCCAAGCGCGGCTGCAAAATCACTCAGCAGCATCACGAGTTTGCGATTCCAGCGGTCAACGAATGCGCCGGCAAGGGGAGTCAATAACACGGCAGGAAGAAATGCAAAAAAGCTGATTGTGGCGAGCGCTGAGGCCTTCCCCGTTTTTTCCCAGGCCCAGATCGTGAACGCGAACCAGGTCATGGCACTGCCCAATAACGAAACGACCTGTCCAAGCCAGAGGATGGTGAATCCGCGCATGCCTGTGGTTGATTTCATAAGCTAGTTATTCGCGCTGAGCGGAGCGAGCCGCTAGGCGAGTGCAGACGAAGCGCGAGTTCCTGGAACAACTCGCGCTTCGTCTGCGGGTTTCGACGCAGAGCGTCTCAACCCTCCGCTCACATCGTCCCGAGGCTCTTTCGGGAGCGCGTAGTTCTCTGCCTGACTGCTTCATAAACGATCAGCGCCGTGGAAACGGACACATTCAATGAGTTGACCTTCCCCATCATCGGGATTTTCACTTTCACATCCGCGTTCGACATCCAGAAATCCGTCAGCCCTTCATCCTCCGTGCCGACGGCGATGGCTATGGGCTCGCGCAGATTGACATCGTAATACATCACGTCAGCGGAGGGCGTCGCCGCGAGAACGCGTATCCTGCGCGATTTCAGCCACTCCAGCGCGGACGCGTTATCGGATTCGACAACCGGTACGCTGAACACTGCGCCGCGGCTGGCGCGCACGACGTTGGGATTCCATAGGTCCACGCGCGGGTTACAGACAAGCAGCGCATCCACGTGCGCCGCATCGGCGGTGCGGAGGATCGCTCCCAGGTTACCCGGTTTTTCAACGGACTCGGCAACGATTACTAATGGCAATTCGCTTAATTTCAAATCGTCCAGCGATGTTTGCGGGATGGGAAAGACCGCGAGCCAGCCATCGGGATTCTCCCGATACGACAGCTTCTCGAAGACAGCGCGGTTAACGGTAATGATTTCAGAAGCGACCTCATCCATTTGACGCACGGCAAGTTCGGGCGAGGTCAGAAGCGTCCCTGGTTTGTGTCCGGCAGAAAGCGCGAGCTGTATCTCGTCATACCCCTCGACCAGCATCGATCCATCTTCTTGACGCTGACGTTTGTCATCGCGCAGTTTGACGATGTGCTTGACACGTGGGTTCTGCAGGCTGGTGATCTCCATCTAACCCTGACGAAGCCCAGTACCTTCCCTGAGCAGAACTGTCCCGATCGGGATTCCCACCAGGAAATACGCGCCCACATAAATCAGTTGTCCTGGACGGTTCGCAAAATCGAAGATACCGATATAAACAAAGATGGCCAGAGTAATAAAGACGACCAGCGCGTAGGCGGCATAGGCATGATTGAGTAGAACGGAAAGATTTCTCTCCCTGATAAGAGGGAGTGCGCCAATCGTAAGCGAGAGATAAAAGACTGCAAAACTCCGCAAGGTAAAGAGCGACATCACTTCGGGGAAGACACCGCCGTTGGTCCCCACATCACCGATCTGAGCAAACAGTCCAAACACGGCCAGCAACCCGACAATCGCCACAAAACCCAGCGCCATCACCCGATGCAGAGTTTGTGTTGAAGGCCCAAAATCCTGGCGCGCGGGCCGAATGCGGACAAAATCAAACAAACCCACAACAGCAGTCAGGGCATTTACACAAAGCGCAATGAAATACAGCCACGCAATGGGATGCACGAGGACCAGCTTGTCCCGGAATGCAAACAGAACGGCCAGCTCTGTAACGCCAAATGCCCACAGGTAATACAGTGCAGGATGGACCAATTTCCAGTCCCAGCGGCGCGCCGTGATGAAGGCAAGCCACGCATTTCCAATGCACCATCCGCCGAAGGTCATGGTCATGAAGGGAGTGACTTTCCAGGCGAAGACGGGAGCAAGTGACTCCGAGAAAAAAAAGAGCAAGGCCCCTGGAATTGCATAAAGAATTGCGGTGAGATAGGTGAGCAGGCGGGAAGTGTTGGACAGCATGGTTTCCTCCGAAAAAGAAAATGGGTGTGATCTTGTATGACACTCGGAGCCACGAGAAGTTAGGCTATTTCACTTTACTGTACAGCATGACAGGAAACCCAATGATTTGGCGCCGCCTCGTGCCATTCAGGCACTACGGTTTTACAGATCTGCATGGCAATGGGACAGCGCGGATGGAAACGGCAACCTGAGGGCGGATTGATTGGGCTGGGCACATCGCCTGTCAGAATGACTCGCTTGCGGGCGCGATCCTTGCGCGGGTCAGGAATGGGAACTGCAGAAAGCAAAGCCTGCGTATATGGGTGAAGCGGGTTCTCGTAAAGCTCATCACGTTCAGCAGTTTCCACAATCAGGCCAAGATACATCACTGCCACCCGATCGCAAATGTGACGGACCATGCTCAAATCGTGCGCGATAAAAAGATAGGTCAAGCCCAGTTGATCCTGAAGATTTTCAAGAAGGTTTACAACCTGCGCCTGAATGGAGACATCCAAAGCCGAGATTGGTTCGTCGCAAACAATGAACAACGGATTGGATGCAAGCGCGCGTGCAACGCCAATGCGCTGGCGCTGGCCTCCGGAGAATTCATGCGGGAAGCGATTAATGAGTCGGGGATTCAAGCCGACCATGCCAAGCAGATCCTTTGCGCGTTCGGAGCGCTCCTTATCATTTGAAAGCAGGCGATGGACACGCATCGGCTCGGTAACGATTGAATTCACAGTCCAGCGCGGGTTGAGAGAGGCATAGGGGTCCTGAAAGATGATCTGCGCCTTGCGGCGAATCGCCAGCAACTCTTTGTGGGTGGCTCTCGTCATCTCCAATCCATCGATCGTGACACTCCCGCTGGTAGGCGGATAGAGGCCAAGCAGGGTTCGTCCTGCCGTTGTCTTTCCACAGCCGCTCTCCCCCACAAGGCCAAGCGTTTCTCCGCGCGAAATCGAGAAAGAGATTCCATCCACCGCGCGGACGGTTCCAACGCGCCGCTGAAACACAAGACCCCGCAAGACCGGATAATGCTTCTTCAAATCCCTGACTGTAACCAGGACTTCAGTCATCGCGGCTTTCCTGTTTTCACATCCACCCAGCAGGTAATGGAATGACCTTGTGCGATATTTTCCAGTGCTGGGTTTTCGACCCTGCATCGTTCTATCACAAATTCGCAACGGGGCGCAAACGGACAACCATGCGGCTCGACGAGCAGATTCGGCGGGGAACCAGCAATGGATTTTAGACGGCTATCGCGTCTACGGTCCACGCGCGGAAGCGCCTCGAGAAGAGCGATCGTATAGGGATGAGAAGGATTGTCGTACAAATCATCCACCGCTGCTTCTTCCACAATATAGCCAGCATACATAACGATAACTCGATCCGCCATGCCCGCGACGACACCCAGATCATGGGTGATCCAGATGATTGCCATCTTGAGCATATCACGCATCTTCGTGATCAATTCAACGATCTGCGCTTGGATGGTGACATCCAGGGCTGTCGTTGGTTCATCTGCAATTAACAGACTGGGTGCGCAGGCCAGCGCCATCGCGATCATCACCCGCTGACGCATACCACCCGAAAACTGATGAGGATAATCCTGCAAATGACGCTCGGGATCAGATATTCCCACCATTTGAAGCAGTTCAATTGCACGGCGATTTGCCATATCTCTTTCCATGCCGAGATGTGTCCGCAGGGGCTCGGTCAACTGGCGGCCAATCGTCAACACCGGATTCAGGGATGTCATTGGGTCCTGAAATACCATACCGATCTCCCGGCCACGGATTTGTTCCATCTCTTCTTCAGGTTTCTGCAATATGTCCTTCCCGCGATATTTTACATTCCCACTGTAAATTTCACCCGGGGGCACAGGGATCAATTTCAACAGCGACATCATGCTGACGGATTTTCCGCATCCGCTCTCACCGACAATTGCCACTGTTTCCCCCTCGTGCAGGCGAAAGCTGATTCCATTCACCGCGAAGATTGTTCCTTCAGGGGTGTGAAAACGCGTGCGCAGATCCGAGACTTCGAGCAGCACAGGTTTTGTTGTCATCATCACGAAACAGTCTCTTAGATCGCGCGGCTGCGTGGATCGAGTGCATCACGCAGGCCATCGCCCAGGAAGTTTATACTCAAAACTGTCAGCAGGATCAACAATCCGGGGAAAAACCACAACCACGGAGCAGACTCGAGGTAATTGGTTGCGCCATCCAGCATGTTGCCCCAGGTCGCGGTCGGTGGCTGAACGCCGAGACCAAGAAAACTGATATAAGCCTCGGCAAGAATGGCATTTGCCACACCCAGCGTCGCGGAAACAACAATGGGCGCCATGGAATTGGGAAGGATGTGCAGGAAAATAATCTGTACGTTCGATGTCCCTGTGGCGTGCGCCGCCAGCACGAACTCATTCTCCTTCAACGACAGGAATTGCGCGCGCACGATCCGCGCAAGATACATCCAGCTCGTAATGCCGATGATCACGACGATCACGATTACGCTTCCGCTAAACGTACGGCCGATAAATTCGATCTCGGGGATTTTTCCACCAAAGAACTTCGCCATCACAATCAGAAGAAATATCTCTGGAATATTGAGCATTGCTTCGGTAATGCGCATCAGGAGACTGTCTATCCAGCCGCCGTAATAGCCCGCCAGCGCGCCGATGAGAATTCCCATAAACGTTTCAATGACCACGGCTGTTAATCCGATCAGAAGCGAAATCTGTCCGCCATAGATCGTGCGTGCCAGAATGTCGCGACCGACGCTATCCGTTCCAAAAAGATGTTCGGCTGAGGGAGACATGATCCGCAGTGAAGTATCAGTATGGTTTGCATAACTTTCTGAAAGTACCAGGGAACCACCAAAAGAATACAAAAAAAGCAAAGCCAGTACGATCGCGCCGAACATCGCCATTCGGTGACGCCGAAACCGCCTCCATGCCAGTTGACTGAGCGTCAGCGGAGGCGTATCAAGTCCCTCCATGTTTAGCGCGACAAGTTGATTAGGGCTCGTTGATTCCATAATCATATTCACTAATCATATCGAATTCGTGGATCCAGCCAGGCGTAAACGATATCGGTAACAATCTGGAAGAGAATCACAGCCACTGCGATCAACAGCAGAATGCCCATGACCACAGGCATGTCGAGTCGGGAGACATGGTCGAGGAAAAGGCGGCCCATTCCGGGCCACGCGAAGATGCGCTCGGTCACCACCGCGCCCCCTAACAGAAGAGGCAAATCAAGCCCGACAACGGTGACGATGGGCAATGATGCATTTTTGAGCGCATGAACATAGACCACTTCGCGTCTGGGGAGTCCCTTCGATTTTGCGGTGCGGATGTAATCCTGACTCATCACTTCGAGCATCGTACTGCGGATATAACGGCTGTATGCTGCGAAACTAATGATCGAAATGCTGAAGACAGGCAATACCATGTGCCACAATACCTGCGCGGTTGTTTTACCAACCTGCGGATCGAACATTCCCACAGTCGGCAGGTAAGGCAGCCCCCATCTCTTGAACAAAATCGCGAAGAGATACATGGAAAGCAGCGCAATAAAAAATATCGGCATGGAATAACCAATGAACGACAAAGCCGTGATCGTATGATCCAGAATTGAATACTGTCGCAAGGCTGAATAAATCCCCACCAATAAAGATCCGAGAATAATAATAATCTCCGATGCGACCATCAGCAGCAGCGTATTGGGCAGACGTTCGCCGATCACTTTCGTGACGGGCTTGCCGCGATTGACGAGCGAGGTCCCAAAATCCCCGCGCAGGATGCCACGTCTTGTACCATTTGATTCTTTGATACCGTCGCCATCCAAATCGATTTTCGCCCAGTCGTTTCCGATCAACCAGTAAAGGTATTGCACATACACGGGTTGGTCCAACCCTAATTGGCGCGTGAGCCTCACCCGGTCTGATGAGCGCGTGATGGATCGACCTCCCATTGTTGCAATCGGGTCGCCCATGTTCATCATCAAAACAAATAAGATGATGCTGATGATAAACAGCAGAGGAATGCCTTGTAATATCCTGTTAACGATATACCGGATCATGCGCGATCTTCGACCTCTTTCCGATTACGTGGGATGGGCAGGCTGGGACCATCCCAGCCTGCCACTTGATTCTACTTGCTGAAGAAGCCTATTCCGCAATATCCCATTCCGTGATATTGAAGAACGGGGTAACGCCTGAGAATTTGACACCTGTCAGGCGCGGACCAACCGCCCACACGTCAGGATCCTGCCACATCCCCACCCAATACACGTTATCATGGAACATCTGGTTGATCTGTGAGATCGTTTCTTGGCGCGCATTTGCATCCATCTGCGTGGATTGCTGCTGGATCAACGCATCCAATTCCTCATCGCAGAAGAACCAGTTCGAACCTGCCGGATTCTCGTCTGTGGCGATCTCACTGCACAGCCAGTAATAAACATCCGGGTCGGGGAAGCCTGGCGCGTCGGACCACTCCATAATGTCCAATTCACCGTTTGCCGCAGGACCTTCTCCATAGCCGGCAAAGAACAGGTCTGCATCGTAGTTCGAAATCTCCACTCCAATGCCGACCTCAGCCAGCTGCTGTTGGGCTACAGCCTGCAAGTCCTGCCGGATTTCGCGGGTGGTTGTGCCATATCTTAGAACGAGTTCCACACCATCCTTGTCGCGTGTGCCGTCACTGTTTGAGTCCACCCAGCCTGCCTCGTCAAGCAAAGCGTTGGCGGCTTCAGGATCATAGGGATAATTTTCCGACGGCGGATCATTATAGAAGGGGAGAGAATCCCAATAGCTGGCAGGGACCTTGGTCAGGCCAAGCAGCAGGTCCCTGTTGACTGCTTCACGGTCAATTGCCATTGCAAGGGCTTTACGGACGTTTAGATCGTGCATGGCCGGATGACTTTTATCGTCAATACGGAAGAACCAGCCTTCGTTAAAGCCGGAAGGTTCTGTCGTAAGCGTCATACCCGCCTCTTTTAACTGTGGAATATCGCTATAGGGAATGAACGCGCCCAGGTCGGCATCTCCTGCGACGAGGGCGGCCGTCTGCGAAGCGTCATCCGGCACAAAGCGGACAAAGATTTCGTCAATCTTTGGCGGTTCGCCCCAATAGTTGGGGTTGGTGGTGAAGCGGGCAAAGCTTCCAGATTCCCATTCGTCAAATACGTACGGGCCGCAACCGACGGTGGGTGCGAGATTCCATTCGGCGTTATCGAGCGTGCCCTCCGCATCATAAACCGGCCGCAGAATGTGGGAAGGCAAAATTCCCTGCCATAAATTGGCGAGCCATGGCGAGAACGGCGCTTCAAAATTGATGACCACTGTCTGTTCATCTGGTGTATCGATGCTGGTAATGTTGTCATACGGATAGGCTGAAGAAACCGTGTTTTTGGTATCAGTGAACATCTCCCAGGTGAATTTGAAATCTTCAGATGTGAGTGGCTCGTTGTCTGACCATTTGATGTCATCCCGCAGGTGCATGGTGATCTGCGTTCCATCCTCGGAAATGCCGCCGTTTTCCACGCTGGGCAATTCCGTCAAAAGATATGGGAAAGCCTCGTTCTTCTCATTAAACTGCCATGCCCAGCACAGCCAGAACTGCTGGGTGATTTCGGAGAACCACATCCCCTGATACAGCGGGCTGAGCGAGTCAAATTCCTGAGTCCAGATGAACGTTGCAACTTTCGCTTCCGCTGCAGGAGGCTCCGTGGCCGGGGCCTCGGTAGCAGGAGCCTCTGTTGCGACAGGTGCTTCGGTTTCAACGGGTGCCTGTGTCGCCACACCCCCGCCGCAGGCAGTGAGCACCAGGGCGGTGACCACCAGAACAAAAAACAGTTTTTGTTTCATATCTTCTCCTCTCATTGGTTATTGGCTTTGACATCCCTTAAAACATAACGCGCCAGAGGCAGAAGCCTGCCCTGACGCGGCCTTAATTCAATTCACTTTGCAACGGCGTTTGAGGCGTCTCAAGGAAATGTCCTCTGTCGTCATTTTACCATACCTACAAGGCCTTCATCTGACACTTGGTATACTTATCATATTCCTTCGAACAGGAAAGTTTAATCAATGGATAAGCCCGTCAAACTGACAGAAAAATATGAACGCAATGGATGGCCGTCTCTCCGGCGACCCGATCTCAAGCCACCTGCTGGCTGGGACTTATCTCTTCTAACTTCGATCGAGCGCATCCGTTCGCACGCGCTTTCTCCCGATCCCTACGGGAAGACCATCGCCTACATCAAGGATGGCGAATCGCTCTCAGACGTATACCTGATCCCGTCCAACGGAGGTTGGCCCTCCCGAATCAGTACCGACCGCTCGCTCGTGCCCTATTGGGAT